>JAQGPI010000668.1 GCA_028293175.1 Verrucomicrobiaceae bacterium
CCAGCATCGTCACCCGCACCATGGAACGGGAGAAATACACAGGGCGCCCGTACACATAATAGGCCAGTGCGATGACAATTCCCAGGGCGAAAAGGACGAGCATCAACCGGCCGTATTGCAAGAACTGCAGGCCGGTTGAGATGATGTTTTGAACGATGAGGCGCGGTTCGGCGGTGGACTTGGAAGTCGCCATGGGGGAAAAGACGGAAAAGGGGCTAGAAATTCAGGCCGAAGCGCCGCTCTGGCACGGTGATGAGATCACCCTCCTGAAGGGGCACGTCCGGGCCCTTGCCCTGACGGATGCTGCGGAGATTCAAAGGGATCTGCGTCCTGCTGTTGCCATTGCCACGACGAAGGATAAAAGCGTGAGTTTCATCAGCGTAGGGGGTGGTGCCTCCGGCGATAAGCAGGGCCTCATACGCCATCACCGGCTGGGTGCCAACCTGAGCGATCATATGCTGGCCAGCCCGGGCCACGGAACCAGCCACGTAGATCAGCATCTTTGACTTGTCTTCAAAAGTCTGGTTGCCTGTGGTTCCAACGCGGTCAACGATCACAGTGGGATGAGCGAGCTGAGAAGCTTCCAGCACGGCTTTCACCGCATCCTGAGCACCGGAGACGGAGAGGCCGCCCACCCGTACCCGGCCGACACGGGGCATGATGATGTCGCCATTCTCACGCACCTTGTAAGTGCCGGCAAACTTCTCGTCTTCCATGACAAACACTTCAATCGTATCGCCAGGGGCCAGCGTGGTACGCGGAGCAACACTCACAGGAGCCTGGCGCGCGGGCATCGGCAGATCCGCAGTGTCGGGATTGGTACTGTGACAAGAGGCTAAAGCCAGGCAGATACCCAGCAGCGAAAACGAGGCACAAGTGTACCGGCGGAGGTTCATCGGAATGAAGAGGGGTGTGGGGGGGGGAATTGAGCTATACGCATGCCACGAACATAATCAACTTAACATCCACCACAGGATGAGAAAGGACGCAGTCGCTTGACGCAAAAAGTGCCCGCCTTGGCCTCTGACCAGGGTCGGGCACCGAAGATTTGTAGTGAGAGCCTTATTTCACGGTGAAGAGGAGATGATCCTCAGACACGCGGAACTTGTAGAAAGGCAGGTTTGGAACTTCCAGAGGAGTGATCACTGCCATGAGGCGTACATCACCGGCGTACTGACCGGAAGGGCTGACCGCCTCAACGTAAACATTGGTCGGCACCCCGGTGTGGTCAGGCAGGACATAGCCGGGATGGATGATCCACTCGACCACGCGCTTGCCAGCATCCGCAGAATCCAGCAGCTTGCGCGACTTGGAAGCATCGGACCAGACAATGATGTGGGCGGTGTTATGAACCTCTTCCTCAAAGGAGGCGAATTCGCCCGTAGGAGTGCCACGGTTGATACCAGCCAGGGAAAGACGGGCCACGGCGCTGCCAGGGAAATACGGGAAATGAGAGAACAGGGTCACGCGGACCTGTGCCTTCTCACCAACACGCAGCACCATGCCGGGAGGGGTGGCTTCCATCCAGCCGTTGTCGGAATCGTTGATGATGCCATCGTGGTTGATGTCGGCATCAATGTCGAACTTGAAGATCTTAGCGTTCGCATTCGGATCGGAGAGCAAACGCAGGGCTTCTTCGTGCAGGCGTTCGAAGCCCGCACCCATGTCCCGCTGGGTTTCCGCAGGCATCCTGAACGTCGGGTCTCCGCCCGCACCTCCGGAAGGAGAACCTGCAAAGGCAGTGACGCCCGAAAGCAAGGCGAGCACTGCGGCGACGCGTGCGGAGGAGAGGGTCAATGGCAAAGCATTCATAGCTTGTTCGGTGTATTTGGGAGGTGGGTGGGACTAGGAAGTGTGGCGCTGTCGGTCGATTAGAGCTTCTTCGACAGGGCAATCATGAACATGTTGTCAACATAGGAGCCATCCACTGGCGTCGTATGATAATCGGTGAGCTGGTAGATGAACTGCAGCGTCAGAGTCGGAGTCAGCAGGCGGTCAAGTTCGGCGCGGTACAGCCAAACTTCCCGGTCGCCGATAGCAAAGTCGGTAGGAGCGTAAATCACCGTACCACGCACGGAAGTCAAATCGTCGATATTGAAACCGGCGTAGGCGGTGTAGAGGGATGAGTAATCACCACGAGGCTCAATGTGAGCCCAGGTGGCCGTGGCGCCAGCGAAGAAGGAACTGTAGGCAGACTTGAAGTTCAGGCTGTATGTTGCGTACAATCCATGGGTCGTTTCGAGCAGGGGGCTCACACGATAGGAGTTGCCAAACACAGCAGACTGCGACCACTGGCGGTCAATCTGGTGATTCAGGCCCACATCCCAAACGAAGGTGCCGTCTTCAGTACCTTCCCCACGGTCGCCTTCGCTCCAGGCATAACCAGCACGGACGTAACCCTGGAGAGAGCGGCTGATTGGCAACGTAGCACCCACGTAAAACTGCTGCAGTGACTCGCGGTAATTCTCAAAGAAGTACGCATCATATGTCGCCCACGGCATGAACCAGAGGTCGCGGGGCTCATAAAAGAGGCCAGCATTGAAATGGTCGATCCCACCCTGATACCTGAGATTTTTGGAATACCAGATGTCGTA
>JAQGPI010000666.1 GCA_028293175.1 Verrucomicrobiaceae bacterium
GGTTCCAATGTCTCCTTCTACAACGCGCTTAGCGCCGGCAGCCGCGCGGCAGGCGCCACAGCCAGCAGCGCCACCAACCGTGGTTACGGCCTTAACACCGATTATAGTTTCCTCGGGGCAGGGGATGGCAACACGCTCACCACTACCATTACGTGTTTGGTTCCCGGTCATACGTACGCGCTTAACTTCGAGCAGGGCAACGGATCACTCTGGTACGGTTATCAGCTCGTCGCTGCCGATGCGGCGTTGAACCCGGCTGATGTGGCGGTTGATCCTTACGTCACCGCCCAGTACAATGGCGGCTGGCGCGTGCAGGTGGGTGGAAACCCGGTTCAGGATTTCATGAACACCAGCCAGCAGATCTACTCTACGATCGCCGCGGGTGTGGCTCCTTACACTGGCCCGCAGACGGATACCACGCCAGTGACCGGCTTTGACTGGAACACCTTCACGCCGGGTTGGCAGAAGTCGACTTACACATTCATAGCCAATGCCTCGACGATGAACGTCACCTTTACCTCGTTGGCCTCAGGGACTGCAAATGCTAGCGCCCCTGCGCTGGTGGCTGATGAAACGCGCCTGGCTTCCCTCGGTACTGGCGGCCAGTACAAGTCTTACACGCTGCTGGATGATGTGACCGTGACCGCCGTGAACGGCTGTGACTGGGGCGACCTTGCTGATACAGGGGCGGGTACCGGCCCTGCCAACTATCGTACGCTGTCCTCCGACAATGGCCCAGCGCACGTGCTGATTTCGGGCCTGCAGCTTGGATCTTCGGTCAATGGCGAAGCCGATGGCCAGCCTAATTCCCTGGCTGCTGGCGACATAGGGGATGATGGTGTTGTCCTGCCTGCCCTGGTCAAGGGAGCCACCGCCACGGTTACGGTGACGGCAACCAACACCACTGGCACTCCAGCTTATGTGTCCATGTGGATCGACTGGAACAGCAACGGCAACTTTGAAGAAGCCGGTGAGAAAGTTGCGAATGATGTGCTCGTACCCACCGGCACAACCAACGGTGTCTTTACCATCAACGTCACGGTGCCTGCGGCCGCTGTCGTCGGTGCTCAGGTAGGCCTGCGCACCCGTTTGAGCAACACCAGCGCGCTTACCAGCGTGGGCATCGCCCAGAGCGGTGAAGTGGAAGATTATCTGACCGCACCCATCCTTCAAGGCATGACGCTCGGCAACCTCGTGTGGAACGACACGAACAACGACGGTCTGTATCAGAGCGCTTCGGAATCCGGTGTGGATGGAGTCACCGTCACCGCCATCGGGCTGGGCGCTGACAACACGCTGAGCACTGGCGATGACACCACGCAGACCATGGTGACCTCCGGCGGCGGCTTTTACAGCTTCGTGGTGGCTCCTGGAAAGTATATCGTGAAAGTCAATCCGACCGGCACCCTGCCTCTGGCCAGCGGCACCACAGTGATTGCCGACAACGGCGTGGACAACGACAACAACGGCAAGCAGAGCGGTGGTGTTGGCACCGTGATCGCCAGCCCCACTGTCACCCTCACTGCGAACAGCGAGCCTGGCACCAGCGGCACAACGAACATTGACAACACCATTGACTTCGGCATTCGCGGCTGTCCTACGCTGCTTTTGTCTCCGAGTACACTGGCTCAGGCCACCAGCTATGTGGCTTACTCACAGACGGTGACTGCTTCCGCTGGCGTGGCTCCGTACACGTTCGTCAAGACTGGCGCGCTTCCCGGCGGTGTTACAATGGCGACGACGGCCTCTTCCTTAACTCTTAGCGGCACGCCCGACGGTAGCACCGCCCCTGGCAATTATCCGCTCTCCTTCCAGATCACCGATGCACTGAGTTGCTCGAGCACAGTGAACTTGACGCTGGTGCTCAATTGCCCAGTGATCAATGTAGTGCCCGGCACGCTACCGAGTGGCACGCAGGATACTCCGTATGACCAGACCATGACCGCCAGCGGCGGCACGGCTCCTTACATCTTCACCGTCACGGGCACTGTTCCCGCCGGGCTTACGACCGCCTCGCCCACCATGTCCACCTTCCGCCTTAGCGGTACTCCCACTACGGTTGAAAGCCGCACCTTCACGGTCCGTGCTACCGACAAATGGGGCTGCTTCAAGGACACTGTCTATAGCGTTGCCATCGGTTGCCCGATCATCACTATCAGCCCCTCCACGCTGCCTGCCGCGACTCAGTACGCCGCTATCAGCAGCGTCACCTTCAGCGCCGGCGGCGGTCGTACGCCTTACACCTGGAGCGTCGATTCCGCGACGCCATTGCCCGCCGGACTGAGCTTGAGCAGCGCCGGTGTGCTGAGCGGCACGCCCACGGCTGCACCCAACACCTATAACTTTAACATCAAGCTGGTGGACAACAGTGGCTGCCCTGCTTCCGCAAGCTATCCGTACACGATCAATTGCCCCGCCATCACCATCACCACTTCATCACCGCTGCCTGTCGCAACCGTGGGCACGGCGATTACGCCGATCACACTGGCCGCCACCACGGCAGGCGCTGCGGTGCCTGCGCAGGTATATACCTGGGCCGTCACAAGCGGATCGCTGCCTTCGGGCCTGAGCTTGAATGCAAGCACAGGCGTCATCAGCGGCACGCCTACCACAGCGGTAACCAATCAAGCCTTCACCGTCGGTGTGGTAAATCAGCAGAATTGCCCGGGCTCCAAGGCATTTACTATGAGCACTTCGTGCCCTACAGTTACGCTTTCCCCCTCCTCCCTGCCCGCCGCCACGCAATATGCTAGCTACAGCCAAGCGATCACTGCCAGCGGCGGCAGCGCACCGTACGCCATCAGCCTCAATGCCGGCAGCAGCCTGCCTGCGGGCCTTTCGCTTACCGGCGCTACCTCCACTACCATCAACCTCAGTGGTACTCCTACAGCCGGTGCGGGCACTTACATATTCACCTTCCGCACGGTCGATAACTATGGCTGCGTGGCGACGAAGCCGTGCTCGCTTGTTATCAACTGCGCACCGATCACGATCACGCCTGCGACTGTCCCCGCCGCCACTCAGTTTGCCGCCTACAGCCAGCAGTTTACCGCCACGATGAGCGGCACCGGCGTTCCCGCCCAAACCTACACTTGGAGCATCACCGCAGGCAGCCTGCCCAGCGGAGTCAGCTTCGGCAGCACTGGTCTCATCAGCGGCAATCCTTGGGGCTCTCCCGGTTCCTATCCATTCACCGTACAGGTGGTGAATGCGACTGGCTGCTCCGCTACCCAGTCTTACACCCTGGTGGTCAACTGCCCCGCCATTTCCGTGGCGCTGGCAGGTGCCAGCGATCCGATCGTGTGGAGCAACGTTACGCGTGCTTCGATTGTGGGCACTTCTGGCGCCACTTATGGTCTGGGTCAGTACACTGCCACCGGTACCGCACAAAACCAGACCTACACCGCCAACTTCCATGCGCTGTATGATGTGAGCACCGACAGCGGCCCAACCTTCACGGCCAGCAGCATCAGTTTCCTGCAAGGCGATGCGGTCTCTAATTCTACGCTGGACAGCTCCATGCCGTTCACCATCGCCGGACCGGCGGGCTATGCTTATCGTTACTTCAACTCCACCACGAACTCCTTGAAGTCTGGTGCCACATTGTTGAGCACGGATGTGAGCTCGACCGGCAGCGACTTCGGCTACAGCGATACGGCGAACTTCCAGCGGATCAATGCCAGCGCCTTTGAACGCAAGGCGCTCGCCTCCGATGGTTCCACCAATGTTGCGACCGATGTATTCTTCAATACCGCTGCCAATGCCTTCAACGTCACCTACAATTCCACCGGCTATCCTGCCACGGGTGTGGCTGTCAGCATCGCTGGTGTCAATGTAGGCACTGCATCGGCTCCAGGCTCCCTGGTGGTTGGCGCCCCTTATCGTTCCGCGGCGGTGGCCGGTGGCGGTCAGGCTCCTTACACGTATGCCATCTCCGCTGGAGCCCTGCCTTCGGGTCTCAGCTTGAGTGCCACTACTGGTGCCATCAGCGGCACGCCTTCCAGCGCAGGCACCTACACCTTCACCATGCGCGCCACCGATGCAAATGGCTGCACCGGCACCCAGGTTATCACCCTCACGCCTGCCTGCCCGGCCATCACGGTCACTACTTCCGCATCGTTGGCACTGGCCACGCAGTACACCAGCTACAGCGCTTCGTTGACCGCCACAGGCGGTTCGCAGCCTTACTCATGGAGCGTGGTCAGCGGCGCGCTGCCAGCCGGTCTCTCCTTGAATGCCAGCACCGGTATCATCAGCGGCGTGCCCACCGCTGAGCCCGCTACTTACAACTTCACCGTGCAGCTTGCCGATGCTTATGCTTGCGCCACCACCAAGGCCTTCAGCATCGTGGTGGCCTGCCCCACCATCACCATCACGCCTGCCACCTTGCCCGACGGCATACAATATGCAGCTTATTCGCAGACGCTCACCGCCACCATTACCGGCACCAACGTGCCGAACCAAACTTACACCTGGAGCATCTCCAATGGGTCGCTGCCAGCCGGTCTCACGCTGAACTCCTCCACGGGTGTGATCAGCGGCACGGCGACCACCATTCAAAGCCAGACCTTCACCGTGCAGGTGGCGAACACGACCAACTGCTTTGGTGTGCAGACCTACACCGTTGCCGTCGGCTGCCCCCCCATCAACATCACACCTGCCACGCTCGCCAGCGCCACGCAGTACGCGCCATACAGCCAGCAGTTCACCGCCACCACCACAGGCATCAATGTGCCAACACAGGCTTACACCTGGGGCCTTGATACCGGTAGCACGCTGCCTTCGGGCCTTAGCTTGAGCAACGCCGGTCTGCTCAATGGCACGCCAACGGCTGCGCCTGGAAACTACAACTTCCGCCTCAAGGTCATCAATGCCGACAACTGCCCCGGCTATCAGAGCTATGTGCTCACCATCCTCTGCCCGCCGCTGACCTTTGTGCCTGCCGGCCTGCCTGTGGCAACGGTCGGCACCGCCTACTCGCAGACGATTACCGCCAGCGGCGGCACCCCGGCCTACACTTACACCATCACCAGCGGCACGCTGCCAAACGGCCTCTCCTTTGATGGCAATACCGGCGTCCTCAGCGGCAATCCGAACGTGATGCCCGCCGCCTTCCCCATCACCATTCGCGCCACCGATGTCAGCGGTTGCACGGGCACCATCAGCTACACGCTCACGGTCATAGGGTATGATTATGGTGACTTCTCCGGCCTGCCTTCTG
>JAQGPI010000158.1 GCA_028293175.1 Verrucomicrobiaceae bacterium
TGCCGAGCTTTGCGCGGCCACTTTGATCAAGCTGGGGGCGGATCCCGTGAAAGTGAGGCCTGCCCCTGCGCTCAAGGTGGATACAGAGCGCACCCGCACCATGGCCGCCGCCCTGAAGCAAGTGCTGAACACTCTGCCGATCCCTGCCGGTGAAAAGAAGCTTAACCTGTTTACTGCCGGTGCGCATGCCTACCGTTCACGCATGCACTTTCAAAGCGTGCTGGGCCCGGACTGGCAGGTGGGCGTGGTAAGCGTGACCCCGCCCAATTATATGACGCGCGGGTGGTGGCGCTACAGCGAGGGCGTGAAAAGCGTGATCGAGGAATCGATCGCGATTGTGGGTCAGAGCCTGGGCGCGCCTTGATAAGCGCCATTTTGACCATTGCTCTTTCAGCACGCACCGCTAGTCTCACCACGGGTCGGCCGGGGATGACCGCTGGTAGGAGTCGCAAGATTTCGACGGGAGGAAAGTCCGGACACCACAGGGCAGCATGCCGCGCGCAAGCGTCGGAGGCGGCTGGCGCAAGCTGGTGCAATGGAAAGTGTCACAGAAAATAAACCGCCCTCCATAGCCCTGGCGAAGGAGGGTAAGGGTGAAACGGCGGGGTAAGAGCCCACCGCTCCAACAGCAATGAAGGAGGCATGACAAACCCCATGCGGTGCAAGACAGAACAGGAGAAAGAGCGGCCCGCTCGCAACCTGCCGAAAGGCGGGGGATACCTCCGGGTAATAGTCGCGTAGATAAATGGCATCACCGTCGTGGCAACACGGCGGAACAGAATCCGGCTTATACCGGCCGACCCACTTTTCTGTTATTTAGGATGCCAGCGGTAGTGACCGGTGAGCGGGAATTCCAGAAGGCGGTCCTCCATCTGCGGCCCGTTGCCGATGTTGTGCACCACCCATGGCCTGCCTTCGCCATTCGGATTGGGCACCACCAGCATGATGTGGGGCAACCTGCCAGCGACGGTGCAGGTGACGAGATCACCCGGCACATAATCCTCCGCATTTTTGCTCACCGGTAGCGCGGCATCATGACGCTTGAAAAAGGCCTGCAAATTGGGCACGCGACGATGATCAATATTGGCATCAGGCCCGGATAGTCCCCATTGCTGCGGGTACGCCTTGAAGTGCGCCTTCATGTCCTCGTGCACGAGTTTTTGCAGGTCGATGCCCAAGGCGCGGTAGGAACGGATCACTTCATCCGTGCACACGCCGGTACCTTCCGGCACATCGCCATTCGGATAGGCAAGCTTCACATAGGCACCATCATATCTCACCACCTGCTGGGTGCGGTTCAGCGCGGCATGCACCAGCTTCGCCGCGAAACCACCGTCTTGGGGCACCTGCTGGCGAGCGGATTCCACTTCTTGCGGCGCGGCCTGGGCTCCGCCGTGGAAGGTGAGCAACGCCATGGCATACAAAACCATGTTTAGCGCACGGGCCGCTCGGTTGCCGGGAAGTATCTTCATGGATGAGAGAAGGGCTACAGTCCGAGTTCCTTTTTCACCATACGAACGCCCTCGACCATGTTGGCCAGTTTTTTCTTCGCCGCCCATCGCGCCGTCTGGCTGAGGCCACAGTCCGGAGCGAACACAAGCCGGTCCGCAGGCGCATGCCGCAAGCAGGCTCGCACCGCGTCAGCGATGTTCTCTACCGTTTCAATGTAGTAGCTCTTCACGTCAACTATGCCCACGGCGACGTCATAGTGCTCTGCCATTGGCTTGATAACTTCCAACTCGGCATATTCCCTGTTTGCCATCTCCACGTGCACTTCATCTGCATGCAGATCGAAGAATGCAGGGAACAGCGGAGCGTACTTGCGATAGCCCACCGCATGGCCCTTGTAGTTGCCAAAGCAGAGGTGTGTGCAGATGCGCGTGCGGCCATAGCCGCCCTCCACCGTGCGGTTAAAGATGTCCACAAACCGCTTCGGATCCTCGCGGTAGCCATAGCAGCTCATGCTCGGCTCATCCACGCAGATCTCCTCACAACCAGCGGCGATCAGATCCGCAACCTCTTTGCGCACGATGGGAAGCAAGGCCTCAGTGATCGCATACCGGTCCGGGTACATGGCATTCGGCAATAGTCGGCCGCTGAGGGTGAAGGGTCCCGGCACGCTCACCTTTAACACCGGGCCGCCTTTGGGCGCCATTTTTTGCAGTCTCTCGAATTCCTCCACCGCTCCTAGCCCGTTAGGTGCCAGCAGCTCGCCGATGACCTCGTGTTTGCCCCGCTGATCGTGAGCGGGGGGACCAAAACGGCGAGGACTGGCGGGCTCCATGGAGATTCCCCTTATATAGCCATAGAACGAAAGGTTGAAGTCAAAGCGCGTCTGCTCGCCGTCGGTCACAACATCCAGCCCTGCATCGAGTTGATCGCGCAAGGCGATCTGAGCGGCGTCCTCTTTCAGTTCCTCCAGGTCAGAGGCTCCGAACTCAGACAGGTTCTTGGAAGCAAATTGTAGCCACCCTGGGAAGGGATAGCTACCGATCACTGATGTACGCAAGGGTGTGGCATTCATTGGACAACTTAAATACACTCAAAAATTAACCTATTTTATAATATATATTATTACCATGGTAATCATATTCTGTTTGTTACATGCTAGTTATGTTAACAACAATTATTATGAAAACTAGTACTATAAAAATAGCTCTTTTCACTGCGGTTATGACCCTCGCTTCCGCAAAGGCTCAAACATCTCTTGTAGGAACAGGTAGTTCCTATGATAGTATTTTCTCTGGTCCAGATGAAATTACCTATGACGTTCCCGGGGTCGGGGGTATCCTGAATTTGAACCTCTCGAATGGCTTTGATACCAAAACCAGCGGCATTTGGAATCTCCGGGCTCAAGGGGGCGCTAATACATCCATCCTTGGGTTTGGTCTGTTCGAATCGGCGGCCCAAACCTCTCTCACGGGCACACAACTGGAGTTTAACATCAGTAATGACAACAATACCCTTCTCGGACTGCTGGGCGTGGGCCCCTCCTTGCATTATGGATGGCAGGCCACTGCCACCTTTGGCACCCTGAGCTACACCTCGTTCACTACCTACCATGTGAGTTTTGAAATGGACGGGAACAACGGCCTGCTGAGTTCCGTGGTCGGGCTGAACCCCGGCTTCGGCTTTGAACTGCTCGACGGATCGGGTAACCCTCTTCTTAGCAATGGCAGTGGCACCCTGGTCAATATTGCCGGGTTGCTGGGCACAGGTGTGACTTCGGGCACGGTGGAGGTGGACTACACGGTGGCAGGATCGGCCCCTGCGGGCGCTATCGGTATTCGCTTCACGGGCGATGCCACCCTGGGAGCCACGGCGCTGGGCTTGGGCACGGGCTTTGCCACGATATCGAACGTAAACATCACTGCCAGCCCCGTGCCTGAGCCTGGCAGTGGCTTCCTGGTTGCCGCTCTGGGTGCTGCCGTCCTGCTGCGTCGGCGTCGCCTGCAAAGCTAAGCGAAGAAAACTGCGAATACGAGCATGGGCAGAGGCAGTCATGGGCATGGGGCTAGCCGCTGATATTAGCGTAGTAGCCGGCCAGCCTCCGCGCATGCTCGTCATAAGCCGCCTCAAAGAGGGCTGTGGCCTTGGCCGCACCCACGACCGCAGAAGCGGTAAGCACCTTGGGCGGATGGCCTGCGCTGGTAAGGCGCTGGGCCACCTCGGCCTTGATGGCATTCACCAACAGGCAGCCGCCGATGGTGGAACCCGGTGCCACTGGTGTTTCGAGACCTTCGATGGTCACCATGGCATCGCCCACCGGCGCTCCGGTATCCAAAACAATGTCAGCAAAGTCCTGCAGTTTCTTACCATCACGGTGCTTGCTGGTGCTCGCCTCGCTGTGTGCCTTGCTAATAATGGCGACGACCTGCACCCCCCGGCGGCGGAATTCTTCGGCCATCTCTACGGGCACCACGTTGCAGCCGCTCGAGGAAATGATGAGGGCGCTGTCGCGGGCTTTCAGATCGAAGTTCCGCAGGATGCGTTCGGCCAGTCCGCTCACGTTTTCCAAGAACATGGCCTGGCGCTGACCGTTAGCCCCCACCACCAGATTGTGGAAGGAAAGGGAAAGCTCCACGATGGGATTGAAGCCGGGGAAGGAGCCGTAGCGCGGCCACATTTCCTCCACCATGATGCGGCTGTGGCCAGAGCCAAACAGATGTACCATCTGGCCGCGCAGGATGGTGGCGGCAAACAGGTTGGCGGCCAGTTGAATTTCCGGCATTTGACGGCGCACACAGGCGACGAGGCCTTCACTTTGGGTAAGAAAATCTTCGGCGGGGGTAATCATGCTTTTTTGAAGGTGGAGCGGAAAGCGAAGGTGCGATGGAGGGCAATGAGCGGAATGGCAAGAGCCAGGAGGTTCAATTATGCGAGCTGGCAAAGTTCACGGCTCCATAGCACCCGGCCCATTCGCCCAGCGAGGCGTGCAGCACAGGGACTCTATGCCCTCCCGGACGCCATTCAAACTGATCAAGCCAGCGGTGCAGTCCTGGTTCGATGGATGCCCAGGCATTGGAGATGCCGCCGCCGATAAGGACAAGCTCAGGATCAAAGGTATTGATCAGCCCCGCGATCGTCACCGACAGTGCCTTGATCGAGCGGTCCCAAACAGCCTGGGCATCGGCGTCGCCAGCTTCCATAGCCGCGATGAGATCGCGGGTCATCGAGAATTTGCCGCCTGTACGCTGCGCAAGGCTGCCATTGCCGATGGCGAATTCGATGCTGCCAGGAATGCCAGTGCAATCGGCCGGTCCTTCCATGTCCACTGCGAGATGACCCAGATGACCTGCGCGGCCTATTTGCCCTTGCAACAACCGGCCATTGCAAACAACAGCACCACCGACGCCCGTACCCAAAGTGAGCATGACGACGTCTTGCTTCGCCCTAGCCGCGCCCTGCCAGATCTCCCCCATGAGAGCAGCATGCGCATCATTCAAACAGCGCGCAGGCCTCTGGAGAAAATCCGCCCACACGAGACTTTCCAGCCCTGCGAGCTTGCCCGGCATGTATCGAATGCAGGAACCATCACGATCCGCCAACCCAGGCGCTGAAACACCCACCACCGCAGCTGCACAGCCGGCTTCCGCTTCGTGCTGATTCACTAGCTCACGAATAGCCAAGGCAAAGCCAGGCGTGGGGCTGGTGCCTTGGCCGTCGTTGGTTGCGGCCATCGCGGTGACAAGAAGCTTACCAGTGGGCAAATTGAAACGCGCCGACTTGATCTGCGTGCCACCAAGATCAATGCCGATGCCGTAGGTCATGGTTTCTCCAGCCTACCCTCTCGCAATTCGCCTTTTTGATTGCCCTGCCAGTACTGCCCCGTGGCCACCTCAAGACAGGTGACCCAGCCACCGCCGTAGGAAAAGGTGTCGATGCATACGGCATGGCCGCGGTTCGCGGGCTTGCCGGACTTCTGCGGTGTATGCCCGCAGACCATGATCTTGCCGGAACAATGCGGCTTCTTGTTGTCATCGAAACGCTCCCAGTACAGCTCCTGCTCGCGTTGCTCCATCAGAGGGACTTTCGGTCTTACATTCGCATGAACGAAGAAATGCGTCGTTCCTTCATGATAGGGCACGGTGTCTTTAATGAACTGCCAGTGCCCCTCGGGAACCTCCGACAGATCGGAGGCACCATAGGAGACAAGCGTGTCCACCCCACCGGCATCCAGCCAACTCTCGAAATAATCTAGCCCCTGCGACCGGGAAATGAGCATCATCACCTCATGGTTGCCGCGCAGGGTGATCAGTCGCGTTTGCTTGCGCAGAGCCATGAGTAGATCAATCACGCCTTTGGAATCCGGTCCACGGTCAACGTAATCGCCCAAGGCGATGACTTCATCATCCGGCTCAAACTTCAAATGCTTCACCACGGTCTGTAGCGCCGTGAGGCAGCCATGCACATCGCCGATGGCAAACACGCGGCCCATCCTAAGAGGCGCTCCTTCCTTCACTGATAGTCCATCCGCCGTCCACCGCCAAGAGTTGGCCGGTGATGAAACCCGCCTGTCGGGACAATAAAAACAAGGCCGCGCCATCCACATCACCCGGCATGCCGATACGCCCGCCATCCAGCGGCTGCTTCGCGGCGATGAAGGTCATGATCTCGTCATTGCCCACCGCCCGCTTTGACATGGGCGTCTCCACCAAGGCTGGGGCGATTACGTTCACACGGATATTATCGCCCGCATAATAGCTCGCGGTTGCCTTGCTGAAACCAATGATGGCGGCCTTTGTGGCGGCATAAGCGTGACTGGCGAAGTACTGCGGCGAAGGCGACCAGCCGAGCACGCTGCCCATGTTCAGAATAGCACCTCCCCCGCCCTGCCTGAGAAACTGGCGGATAGCGGCGCGATTGGAATAGACCACGGTGGAAAGGTTCAAATCGAGGGTGTGCCGCCAGCCTTCATCCGTCATTTCGTGCAAGGGCCCGTCGCCCTTGGAGCGACCACTGCCGCCTGCCACATGATATAAGGCATCCACCCTGCCAAAGGCCTTCACCGCCGCTTCAATGACGCGCTCCGCAGAGTCAGATTCCGTTGCATCCGCAGCCATGCCAATCGCCGAATCGCCAAGCTGGGACAAGGCATTGGCCAGCGTCTGGGACGAACGACCAAAAATTGCCACCTTCGCGCCCTGCCTCACGAGCTCCCGCGCTGCCGACAGGCCTAGCCCGGAGGTGCCGCCGGCAACGACCACCACCAAGCCTTCCACATCATATTGCACAGCCATGACGGCTGATTATGACGGGGTGCGGTCACACCTCAATGACGAACATGGCAGGTGAGAAAGCATGAGCGGATAATCCATCCGCTACTTGGGCTCTAAAACGGCCGGTTGCTCTCAATCCACACCTTGGTGATCTTGGGCTGCTCCATCACGGTCATGTCCACCCAATAATGCGCCAGCACGGTGCCACGAGTTTCCACTTTATCCGGGCCCGTGGCACTGAAAGTGGTCTGCGCGATGACTTCGATTAACGTCGGTTTTTCCGTTCCCACCGCCTTCATGAAATGCAATGTTTCCTTCCAGT
>JAQGPI010000167.1 GCA_028293175.1 Verrucomicrobiaceae bacterium
GATTGACTGCGTGCTCAATGACTGGTTGCGGGAACTCATCGCCCAGGGCATCCCATACGAAGGCAAGGAGAGCAGCTTTGAGGACTTCCGCCTGCGCGTGCTTGCCGATCCCGCATTGCAACAGCAGCTCATGGGCATCGACAGCCGCCAGGAACTCGTGACGAAAGCAGCGGAGCTTGGTCACACACTGGGATACGACTTTCTCCTGCCCGATGTCGAGGCCGCCATGCGCATCGCCCGCGAATCCCTGCAAAAGCGCATTGCCTGATCGATGATATCCCTTCCCGATCTGAAAGACTGGCTGCCCTTCCGCATCGACTGGAAACCCTCGGGCCCGCAGGTGGACTGGTGCCGCTTCGGTGCCGAAGGGCTGACCGAGCCCTTCTTCGAAGACTCGGTTGCTCGTGTGATGCGCAAGCCGTTCAACGTCCTCTTCCGTCACCAGACCTCGATGGAAACCCTCGATTCCTGGGTCCATATCTCGCCCGGCATCCCGCCCAGCGGCTTCGTCTTCCACATGTCCCGCTGCGGCTCCACCCTCGTTTGCCAGATGCTCGCGGCCCTCGACACCGCCGTCGTGATCTCCGAGGCACCGCCCATCGATGAAGTGCTGCGCATCGCGAAGCTCAAGGGCGTGAGCGAGCAGCAGCGCATTCACTGGGTTCGCGGCGTCATCAGCGCCCTCGGCCAGCCCCGCGCAGGCGGCGAGACGCGCTTCTTCGTCAAGTTCGACAACTGGCAGGCCCTCGATCTGGCCCTGGTGCGCCGCGCCTTTCCCGAAGTGCCCTGGATCTTCGTCTTCCGCGATCCCGTGGAGGTGATGGTATCCATCAAGAACAGCCCCGCTCCGCACAGCTTCCCCGGCATGATCAAGCTCGGCGTGCCAGAGCTGGATCAAGCCCAGGCCGGCCTCGTGAAGATGGAGGACCATTGCTCCAACGTGCTCTCCCACCTGTGCCGCGCGGCTGTGGATCAGCTCAGCGACTCCCGGGCAGGCGGCATCGCGGTCAACTACACCGAACTGCCCCACGCCGTTTGCCACCGCATCGCCAACCACTTCCACCTTGAGTTCACTCCCGCTGAAATCGAGACCATGATGGCCAAGACCACCCGGCACGCCAAATCGCCCGTGGGCGACTTCCAGCCGGACTCGCAGGCGAAGCAGGAAACCGCCACGCTCGAAGTGAGGGAAGCCGCCATGCGGGTCATGCCGCTGTACGAAAAGCTGTGTGCTATGGCGGGTACCCCTCATGTGGTCGCTGCTTTTTCGGTTTGATCCAGTCGGATCGAGTCGGATTTCAGGGCTAAGCGGCACCGGGAAGGCCAGCTTCGGAATGCGGAGGCAATGCAATGGCAAGGCATCGGTGAGCATAGCAGGTAGTGATACAGAGTATTATGCGATATAAATCATTTGAAGTCTGCTCCCGGAGCGTTCACTCGAACCGCAGAGCGGTTCCCCATCCATGGCCAGGGGTCGAACGACTCCTGGAAAATGCGAGTCCGGGATCAACCAAAGAGTGGTGGGCCAATGGGTAAGGCTCAACTGATGCACCATCCGCAATGGCTAACCACTCTGGTGGTTGAATTCACGATTTCAGGCTATCCGGGGTCGAACGACCCGGGCTACGCATGGAGAACCGCTCTCCGGTTCGTGGTTCAAAATCCGGCTTGGTTTCATTTTTGTTAAAGTGTATCAACACCTCACCGCCTCCCTCCGCACCAGCGCCGCCTGCCGTTCCCTGATCTCCTTTTCCAGCAGGTCGCGTATCTGCTGCGCCTCCGCCGCCGGGCGGCCCCGCACCAGGTTGTGAATCAAGAGATTGCGCTCCATGCGGGCAGTGCTCTCGCGGATCACGCCGGACTCGATGCGCTCCAGCTTCTTGCGGAGGAGCTCCGGCTTTTCCTGCTCCGCCAGCGCCGCAGCTTTCGCCTCCTCCGCCTCGTCTCTCGCGCATTGCCGCTGCCAGGTTTCCCGGCGCAACTTCAGCCGCGCCGCCCGGTGATCGCCCTGCCGCAACGCCGCCCATTCACGGATCAGCGTGAGCAGTTCGCGACGCGACTCCGCATCCTCTCCCCCACCTTTGCGCATCTCGCCAATCAACCGCGCCAGCACCGAGGCAATGGAAGCCGAGAGCACATCCGTCAGCGGTGCGTCATCGGCTCCTTCCGCCCGCAATTCCTCCGCTTCTTCCGCCGCCACCCGCAGGCTCGCCATCGCCTCCTGATGCCGCTGCCAGTCCAGGAATCCGCCCAGCTTCCATTCTGACAGGTTCTGCTCGGTGATCGCCTTGGCTTGGAATTCCCGCTCCAGCAGCGCCCCCACCTCCGGCAATCCGTTCAGCCAGGCCACCAGTGCCTTGCCCGTTTCACCGTCGTCAAGCCGACGGTTCAGTTGCTCCCGAATCGTGCGTGGAAGCCTCGCGATTTTGCCGTTACGTGTCATAGCTGCGTGGATGGGGTGAGGATTTGAGACCTGTGTACCCGGTAATATCCGGCCTCCCCCTCACCCCCGGCAAACGACTTCGAAACCAACATTTCCCGCGATGGATTGAAGAGGTACCGCGCTTGCAAAAGCGTGGGGGTTGGGCTTTGCCAAGCAAGCGGACGCTCCTTCCGCCTTCTTGCGAAGGCGGCTACTTAGCACGCCTTTCAGAGAAGTAGCCGCGCTTGCAAAAGCGTGGGGGTTGGGCTTTGCCAAGCACGTGGACGCTACCTTCGACCTTGTTGCGAAGGCGGCTACTTTTGCACGCCTTTCAGAGAAATAGCGCGCTTGCAAAAGCGTGGGGATTTCAGTGACTAAGTCACTTCTGAAACGAAGCCCTGATCCGCCAATACCGAAACCAGTAGTCCTTCATATGAGGATGCAGTTCCGGATACCCAGGCAAGACACTACCTGTGAACGGCCACTCTTGGCGCAGCGTCACGAGACCCGCCTTGACAGGATTTTCAGCAATGTATCCAGCCACTGATTCGACGCCGTACCGGTCACGATCATCTTTCCGCAAAACATGATCGTATGGCTGCTTCTGCCCCTCCACTCCCGCCTGCAGAAGAAGCGGGTTTAGATGCCGCCGAACAAATCTCACAAAAAGCATCTGATCAGCTTCATTGGTCCAGCCCGCAACCAGCAGGTGAATGTGGTCGGGCATAAGGCAATAAATGAGGCATCCCATCTCATAGCGTGCGCAACCATGAAGCAATACCCAACGAAACGTATCGTGAAACGACGGGCTTAACCATCCCAGCCGACGCTGATGAACCGTGAAGCTCCAATGGACAACGACTTTTCCCTGATAGGCGCTTTCGGGCAAGCGAGGCAAATGACCGTGATCCTCCGCCTCTTCCTCATTCATGCAGGAACGAGCCGTAGATCACTTCGCATGTCAAAAAGCTTTTGGAAGTAGCAGCGCTGCAAAAGCGTGGGGAATTGGGCTTTGCGAAGCACGCAACCCCTACCTTCCACCTTCTTGCGAAGGCGGCTACTCGATGCCTCAGGCCTTTTACGTCGCTGGCCGCCATGGGCCGGGCGCAGCAGCGCGGAGAGCGGTTTGAGTTGTAGGGACGGGTTGCTTCTGACATCCCGTGTTTGAAGTCCGAGGAGTGTCCGATTCGGCAACGCTGTATTGCAATGAATCCGGCGATTTTTCTCGCCATTATGGCCCGCGTGAAAAGCTCGGGGTTAATGAAAACACTAACTCTGCTCATAGCCCTTTTGGCTAGGGCTTCAGATTTGGATATGGACAGCTCGGCTTTAGGGAGTAAAGGATGCCCCTATGAAACACGCGTCTGTCGTGAGCTGTGCCTTCATCTTGGGCATTGTCTTGATAGCCCTTGCCTTTTGGTACCCGCGCGCAAGCACGGAGGCGATTGTGGCCAAGGCTGTTGCAACTCCAGCGCAGGAAGGGCCTCACGCCCATTCGGCTCATGAGGAAGCGCTTGCGGGGCTGGATGTGCGTAAAATAGCTCCGCTACCCCGTGCAAGCACGCCGAGCCAAACGGCGGATCTTGCGAGGATGCGGGAGAAGATTCCAGGGGTGGAGGTCACGTTCGATGAGCTGACTGGCAGTCCATCGCTGGTGCAGGCGACGGGAAGCTTTCTCACCCCTGCGGTGGTGAAGGACCTGCCGCCGCGGGAGATCGTGGCTTCGTTCATTGCTGAGTATCCCGGTGTCTTTCGCGTGGGTGCCAACACCGTGCTCACAGCGCCGGCGGCGCGGGAGGACAAGACGGCGGCGACGGGTTTGCAGACCGTCGTGTTGGAGCAGGCGGTGGATGGCATACGGCTCTACCGCACGACGTTGAAGGCCAATATGGGCAAGCACGGCGAGCTTGTGAGCCTGAGCAGCGGCTTCCTGGATTCGCCAGTGCCGAATACGGCGGAGCCGGGGCTGACGCCGAAGGAGGCAGTCTCGCGCGCGGCGGCTTCCTTGGACACCATCGTGCCAGCATCAAAGGTCAGCGCCCGGGATGAGCCCGCAGGCGCGGAGCGGAAGCAAAGGTTCGGTGCTCCCGGACTGAGCGACACGACTGCGCACCTGACTTATCTGCCCATGAATAATCGCGAGCTGCGCCTGGGCTGGGACGTGACGCTGGTGAGCCTGGCCCGCCAAGAAATGCACCGGGTGGTGGTGGATGCGCAGAATGGCAGTGTGCTGGTGCGGATGAGCCTGACAAACTCCCTGGAAGATGCAACCTACAAGGTCTATGCCAAAGGCGGCGCTGACCTGACTCCCCTGAAAAGCGCAGCGCCGATGACGCCGACGCTGCAAACGCCTGCCACCACTCAGGCCCCAGAGGTCGCGCGGGTGAGCGTGACGACGCAAGGGCTGGACGCTACGGCTTCCCCCAATGGCTGGCTGGCAAACGGTGCCAATCCAGAAACGGTGGGCAACAATGTGGATGCCCACCTCGACATCAATCATGACAACGTGGCTGATCTGCCACGGCCCAACGGGGGCAGCACCCGCACCTTTGACTTCCCCATGGACCTTACCCAGGCTCCCACCGCCTACCGGAGCGCGGCAGTGACCCAACTGTTTTACGTTAACAACTGGATGCATGACCGGCTCTATCAACTGGGGTTCACCGAGACTGCGGGAAATTTTCAGACCAATAACTTCGCGCGGGGTGGGCTAGGCAATGACGCTGTGCAGGCCGATTGCCAGGATGGTGGAGGCACGTCCAACGCTAATTTCTTCACTCCCGCCGACGGTTCCCCAGGGCGGATGCAGATGTACATCTATGATAATCCCACGCCTGACCGGGACAGCACATTCGATACGGAAGTGGTACTGCATGAGTACTCCCATGGTCTAAGTAACCGGCTCGTGGGCGGCGGCGTGGGCATGTCTGATTTGCAATCGCGAGGGATGGGAGAGGGATGGGCGGACTTCTACGCCATCGCGCTGCTGAGAGAAC
>JAQGPI010000185.1 GCA_028293175.1 Verrucomicrobiaceae bacterium
TTGTTATTGAGACAGAGTCGCAAAGACCTGGCATTAAGCGCCAGTTGCAACAGAGTCTCAACATCAAAAATGGAAAATTTATTCCCAATGGCGGTCGGACCGAGGCATTTCCGTCTGGATTTGCGCATTTTGCAACGTGACCGTGGCAGGCCCTGGCACCTGCTATTATATTGTCATCGCACTATGACATGCTGTACCAGACCATCGGGACGAAGGAGCGAAATCCGACTCGATCCGACTGGATCAAACCAAAAAATGGCGCTGCTGTTATCGCTTTACCCGAACCCTTATCGTTTCCACCTCCGCATGGTCGCGGTATCGCTTTACCCACCAACCGAGGACCAGCAATGCCAGAATGGCGGCGATCAGTCGGATTTGGGCAGGCAACAGCATTGGAGGGGCAGTGGTAGCCGCTGGCACGGTGTCTGCAACAGACACTCCATTTGCACCTGGTCGCATATTCGCGATGGTCGGCGCTCTTAACTTCATTCCATCCATGCGCATCCGTTCCTTCCAAGGTCTCGTTCCCGTCCCCCAGCATGCTGCCGCCGTTGCCGCCGTACCCTATGATGTCGTGAACCGCGAGGAGGCGGCGTCACTAGCCAAGGACCATCCGCTGAACCTGCTGCATGTGGATCGAGCGGAGATCGACCTTCCGACCAGCGTCGATCCATACGATGCGCAGGTGTACGCCCAGGCTGCCAAGGCGTTGAAGAAGCTTCAAGACGATGGCGTGCTGGTCCGGGAATCGGGCCGCTGCATGTATCTGTATCGCCAAACCGTGGGCGCGCATTCCCAGACTGGCCTAGTCACCACCTGCAACGTTGAAGACTACGAGCTCGATGTGATCAAGAAGCACGAGAAGACCCGGCAGGACAAGGAAGATGACCGCACCAAGCTCGTCGATTCGCTGAGCGCCAACACTGGGCCCATCTTCCTTACTTACAAAGGCTGCCCCTCGATCAACGCCATCATTCAACGTATCCAGGCTGAAGAGCGGTCTGCGCATGATTTCACCGCTGACGACGGCGTGCGCCATCAGGTGTGGAAGGTGGGCCGTGGCGCCTGCGTCTCGCTGGAATCGTTGTTCGCCGAGCGCGTGGAGAACGCCTACATCGCCGATGGTCACCATCGGGCGGCCAGCGCCTTCCGCGTGGGCAAGCTGCGTCGGGCTGCCAATCCCAACGCGACGGGCGAGGAAGATTTTAACTGGTTCCTCAGCGTGCTCTTCCCAGGCAATGAGCTGAACATCCTGCCCTACAACCGCGCAGTGAAGGACTTCAACGGCCAGACCCAGGAAGAGTTCGTCAGCAAGGTGGAGAACGTCTTCTCGCTCAAGTACACTGCCACCAAGGAACCCACGAAGCCCGGCCAGTGCTGCATGTACACAAAAGGTCAGTGGCATGTGCTAGAGTGGCAACCAGAAGCAGGGGCATCTCCGATTGATCTGCTGGACGTGAGTATTCTGCAAAACAAACTATTGGCCCCCGTGCTCGGGATAGATGATCCACGCACCAGCAAGCGCATCGACTTCATCGGCGGCATCCGTGGCACGGCGGAGCTTGAGCGGTTGGTTGACGATGGTCTAGCCGTGGTCGCCTTCAGCATGTACCCTGTAACCGTCGACCAATTAATGGCTATCTCGGATGCGGGCCAGATCATGCCGCCCAAGAGCACTTGGTTTGAGCCCAAACTGAGGTCGGGCTTGTTCATCCATACGTTTGAATCTTGAGACGTCCGCTGACATTGGTAGAGCCAAATAAAGCAGCCCTGTCACCATGTGGCCGGCGCCTTTAATCCCATGCTGCTGCCTTTCATTCTCCTTTATATCGCTCTCCTGGCCTTGTTGGCTGTGGTGTCGGCGACAGAAACAGCCACGTTTGCGGTCAGTGACGCGCCGTTGAAGGTGGGCCGAATGAAGGCCGGTCGGCTGAAAGGCGTGTTGCAGACGGTGCTGTCCAATCCCATTCACCACCTGCATCGCACGCTGCTGGTTTCAGCAGCGCTCAATCTTGCCCTCACGGCACTGGGAATGTTCCTCATCGTCGGCCATTTTGGCGGACTCGCCATCAATTCCTGGGTCTGTGCCGGCGGGCTTTTCGTCGTCAGCGTCATCCTCGGCGATGTACTGCCGAAGTTCATTGCTGCGCGTGCTCCTGGCCGCGTGCTGCTGCTTACCACTCGGCTGCTGCATCCCATCAGGGTGCTGCTGGACCCTGTGACTCTGCTGGCCGAGCGCGCCTCGGATCGGATGTTGTTGCTGTTTATTCCCAAAGGTGTCAAAGCCCGCCAGCCATTGACGCGCGATGAATTGGAAACCCTCATCGAAATGCGCGAGGAGCAGGGGACCCTCGACCCAACGGAGGCTGCGATTATCAATGAAATCCTGGAGGTAACCGAACTCACTGTGCGCGACTGCATGGTGCCGCGGGTGGATTTGACACTGATCGAAGGCACTGATCCCGAGGACGACATCAATGGCACGCTGGAAGAAGCCAGGACAAGGTTTGCGATCATACACGGTGATACACCCGACAGTGTTCAGGGTGTCATCGATGTCTGGCAGTGGAAGCTTGCTGGCCGCCCCGCCTGGGCCAAGGTGATGCAGGCACCGCTGTTCGTGCCGGAGACCTTTCCCGCGCTGGATGCTCTGAGCCAACATCTCACCAGCGCGTCTAAATGCGTGCTCATTACCGATGAATACGGCGGACTAGAAGGCATGGTCACGCAGGAGGAAATCGTTGACTGGCTGCTCTATGATGCCGCCCCCTGGCAGGGCGATTCCAACGAACTGCGCGAGGAATCGCCGGGCCGTTACATCGCGGACGGTTCCGCTCGCGTGGACCACATTGCCGACATGATGGACCTGGAGATCGATACCGGAGGCATCGACACCATTGGCGGCCTCGTCTTCAATACTCTAGGGTACCTGCCGAAGCCGGGCGAACGGGTCAAGCTGGACGGCGTGGAGATCAAGGTGCGGCGCGTATCGCGGCGGCGGGTGCAGCAGGTGGAACTGCGTCGCAGGCCCGCCCAGGACGAGGAGGAGCTATCCTCCAAATGATTGCTCTCCTCATTATTGGACTGGTGCTGTCTTTTCTGCTTTCCGGCATGGAGAGCGCCGTGCTCTCCATCAGCCGCGTGCGTGTGCGCCATGCGGCGAATGAAGGGGATGAAGTCGCCGCCCGTCTGTTGCCCATGCTGGATGACCGCGAAGGCCTTTTAGGGGCGGTCACAGTAGCCAATCATATTGCCAATGTCAGCGCCTTCGGTCTAATCATCTGGCGTCTCGTACTTGCGATGGGACCGAGCGGCTATGCAGTGGGTTTCCTGCTCGCTCTGCCAGTTTTCATCGTCGGTCTGGAGGTCCTGCCCAAGACTCTGTTTCGCCGTTATCCTTACCGTGCATTACGCAAACTGCTGCCGTTGCTGTCCTTTGTGGCGGCCTTCCGCTCGCCCTTCCGCGCAATCGGCAAGCTGCCCGCCCTTCCGGAAGCGCAGTCCGATGATCTCATTAATGACCGCCTTGAATTGAAGCAGCTTTTCAATAGCCTGCGTCAGCAAGGCCTTGTGCCTGCCAGCGCTGCCCGTCTTATGAGCCGCGTACTCGGGTACCGCCGTCGTACTGCGGCCAGTGTGATGGTGCCGCTCAACAAGATTGTCGCCGTGAACCCGGACATGCCAGCGTCAATGGCCCTTCAAGTGGCTAGCCAGCATGGTTTCATCGCACTGCCTGTACTCGGCGAGTCCGGTACTTTCGACGGTATTATCACCATCACTGCCTTGCCGGCTAATCTCCCTGCCGATCACATGGTGCGCCAGTACATGCGCCCCGTGGATGAAGTGGATGGCTCCCTTCCGGCCTTAGAGGTCCTGCAACGTCTCCGCCGCCGCAATCGCAGCCTCGCTTTGGTCATGGATGGTACCCGCAAGCAAGCGATTGGACTGGTGACTGAAGAAGATCTCTTCGCGCCGCTGCTGGGCTAAGTCGTCGCCAAGGCCCTTGTCCGTTATCACCTTGCCGTCGCCCGCAAGCGCCATAAAATCGGTCTATGCCCGTCCTCCGTCATACACTGATCTCCGCCTCGGCCGGATCAGGCAAGACCTACCAACTGGTGCAGCGCTACCTGCACTTGCTGGCCTTTGGGGAGAAGCCTTCGCGTATTGCGGCGATGACCTTCACGCGCAAGGCGGCCGGGGAGTTTGTTTCACGTATTCTACGCTCACTTTCGGAATTAGCGGAAGATCAAAGCCTCGCAGAAGACTTCCTTTCAAAGCTCAATCCGCAGCCGGAGCAAGCCGCTGACTTTGCAGTCGTGCTGCGCGAGGTCCTGCGCGACCTGCCACGACTGAAGTTGGGAACTATCGACAGCTTCTTTGCCACCGTCGCCGCGTGTTTTCCCATGGAGCTGGGCTTGCCGGTAGGAGCCACTATCATGTCCGAAGAAGAGGCTCGCCGCGCCTCCGCCGAAGTGATCGAGCATCTGATGGGCCGCCTCTATCGGGATGACGACAAGACCGCCGCACGCACTCTCTTGGAGGCCTTCAAACAGGCCACCTTTGGCAATGAAGAGAAGAAGGTGCTGGCCACGCTGGCAGACTGGCTTTTGGAAGGGCATGACCGCTGGCACGATTGCGAGGACGGTACCCGCTGGGGAGGCATCGAAGCCATCTGGCCTAAGGACCGGCATCCGCATGCTTCCGTCTGGCAGTCTAACAAGTCATTACGGGAAGCACTTGATGAGCTGGTCGAGCATTTCTCCACCAGCGGCTTCAAGGATGCGCCGTTGAAGGCTTGGGAGCTCATTCAGCAGCAGACCCTTTCGCATCGTTTTGGCAAAGCTCCACAAGATCAACTGGCCACCTTTGTCGAGCGGCTGGCGGCAGTTACGGAGAATTTGCGGGCTGGTGACGGCACCTTTGAATATCATCGCACAAAGTGGAATTTCAGCGGGAGAGGAGCAGAGGCGGCACTGATTTTTCTCGCCACCTTGCTCGGCCAGGAACTCATCACTCGCTGCAAACGCACGCAAGGCATTCGTCAGGTAATCGATGCCTATGAGGCTGATTATGCGAAGACCGTGCGGGGCAGGGGACGCTTGTCGTTCGCTGATCTGGCGCGCCTGCTGGCGAAGGCTCAGGGCAATGGCTCATGGGCAGATGAGGAAGGCTCCGCGGATTTATGGTATCGCATGGACGGGCGGGTAGACCACTGGCTTATCGATGAATTCCAAGATACCAGCGCGCAGCAATGGAGTATCGTTAAGGCCCTGGTCGGCGAGGTGCTGCAGGATGCGGAGCAGCTTCGTACCTTCTTTGCCGTGGGCGATGTAAAGCAGTCCATTTACCTCTGGCGCAAGGCCGAGCCGCAGCTCTTTGGCCGGGTGCTGGCAGAGTATCCGGACAAAGGTTCCAGCGGCATCTTCAAGCAATCGTTGTTTACCTCTTATCGTTCCTGCCAGGAGGTGCTAAATCTGGTGAACGGGGTATTTCGCAGTAAGACAACACTGAGCCAGTTGTTAGGTGAAGGCTGTTTGAAACATTGGGAATTCGAAGCGCACAAAGCGGCGAATATCGAGCCTCATGGGGTGGGGGTCTTCGTTCAGCCTGCCGAGGTGGAGAAAGGTGAGGATCAACTTGATGCCAAAGATCTGACAGCGGCTC
>JAQGPI010000199.1 GCA_028293175.1 Verrucomicrobiaceae bacterium
TGGCTGGCAAGTGCATGCTCCCGGCAAGGCAGTCCTGGATGTGACTTCTACGGCCTCGACCACCGCCTACTTCGGCGACCTGCATCGTATCGATTTGCTCATCAACAATGCGGGTCTCGTGAATGACGCCCTCGTTGCAAGCATGACTTCAACCCAGTGGGAAAGCGTGCTAGCAGTGAATCTCGACGGCGCCTTTCGCTGCTGCCGTGCCGCCTTGAAACTAATGGTCAAACAAGGGGCCGGACACATTATCAACATCGGCTCCTTTTCAGCCCTTAGCGGCCCAATCGGTCAAGCCAATTACGCCGCTGCCAAAGCTGGTCTCGTGGGTCTCACCCGCAGCCTTGCCCGAGAGTACGGACCACGCAACGTGCGCTGCAACTGCGTGCTGCCAGGTTTCCTGGAAACCAAAATGACCCGCACGCTGCTGGAAAAACGCCGTACCGAGGTGCTCGCCACGCACGCCCTAGGCAGCCTCAATACCACCGAAGAGGCCGCGCGTTTCATCGCCCAACTCGACAGCTTTGCCCATATCTCCGGCCAAGTGTTTCAGCTCGACAGCCGCGTGCACGGCTAGTGATGACTCACCGTAGCTCCTTGCGCATAAGCGGGCCTGAGAGTGTGAGCGTGGAACCAGCCGCAGCATGTCCATGCACGCTCACGAGATCCACCGTACTAGAGCCTTCAGGCAGCACCACCTCGCCCGAATACACACCGGTGCCAGTCTTGCTCAGCGGCACGGACTGCCACGCATCGTACTCCATCTGCAAGGTGTAGTCAGGGTGGCGGTCTAAGGAATACCATAGGTCATTCTGCTGGGGCTCCGCATGGTCGGGGAAGGTCACCGTAACGCTCAGGCGATGGGCGGTTTTGTCCCAATGTGGCACCACCTTTGGCGTGGCCACCAACGGTCGCGTGCCGAAGAAATGATGCTGTGCAAAAGCATACAGGTTTTCCTCCACATCCGGCAGGCCGCCAACCTGCTTGAGAAAGCCTGCCTCCTTGGCACCGCCATGCTGGCCACCAGGGATCACATAGAGGGGGAAGTCCGGGAAACGCTTGCCCAATTCCAATAGGCCGGGGCTCACGTTGTCATTGGAGCCTTCGTTGTAGAAGATCTCCAGGCCGCGTTTCTTCAATGCGGGCAAATAATTCGTGATACGGCATACTTCCCAGGCGGCTGTGCAAGCCTGCTTGATTTCCTCCGCGCTCCAGCCCGCGTCATAGGCCTGCTTGAAGGTAATGCGCTCATCCGATCGCAGCTTCTGCCGGTAAACCAACGCAGGACCGGCGGCCGAAGGGGTATTGGGGTGCTTGCCAGTGGGCAGTGAATCAATGAAGTCCTTGTCCATCTGCACCAGTTCTTGCGGCATCATGCCTTCCACATAAGGACCGCCAGGGCTGTCGATGATCGGTGCGACCACCGGCATAATGCCCGTGAACCGTTCATCCGCGATGCCTGCCGCTGCCGCCCCCACCCCGCGCTTTGAGCCGCCCGTGGCGATCACCTTTTGCGGCTGGAACACCTCCTTTTCCACAAGCGCCGCCGTCAGCGCGCGCATGTCGCTCAGGCCCCAGATCCAAGCAGGCGCAAAGCGCATGTCTTTGCTTTTGAGCAGATGCTCCTTCATGCCCACATCCAGCCTGCCCACGGGATCCATGTTGTCGATGGGCACCATGCCGATGAGAACGATGCCCACGCCCTGCTCCTTCAGCAGCCGCAGCATCGAACCCGTCGGCAGCGCAGTCTTGGTCACCAGCGCTTGGTTGCCCACCACCACCTGTTTGCATGGCCCTCCCGCTACAGGTGCGCTAAAGGTCACCGGCAGCCGCACCTTCTGGCCTGGCCACCACTCACAGACAGTAATTTCGATGAGCTTTTGGCGAATGGACGGCTCTTTCGCCGAGGGATGCCAGTCTTCGATCACCTTTGTCTCCAGAGTGGCCGGATCACGCACCGCCGCCATGTCGTAACGGCCTGCAAGGATTTCCGACCGCAAGCTGGCGACAGGAACGATCAATAGACAAAGAAGAGCGCCAAACAGTTTCATGGTGTGGATCAACACCAACGCTCGCCGCCCGCTGTTTCACGCACCGGCTAGTAGTTCACAGCACAAACGGCATCGAGATCGAAACCCGAGCTTCCCACTCCAGACAGTGCTCCGAGCAGATCTGTGTGATACACGAGCGTGCCATTCAGATCGCGCAATGCCTTGTGCCCGGTGGACTGGATGCGGATGAAACGAATCCACGTCAGGTTTGAAATGCCGAGCGCATTGGCATCGAAGCTGTCGCCGCCGCTGCGGTTGGGATCATCCACTTTGTCACCCGTCGTGCCGTTCACACCAGCAAACCCTTGCGCATAGTAGCTGGGATTCGTCAGCACCGGCTCGCCATTCACGGGCGGATTCACGTTGATGGGAAAGCGATACCACTGTCCATCAAACAAAGCCACCTCCACGACCGCAGGCTCCATGAATCGCTTCTGGGGTCTGCCTTGATCGAAGAAAACATTCTCAAAGATCGTGAAGTCCAATCCATCGCCCAACTCGACAATGTTGTCGGTAAATTCCAGGGTAATCGTACCACCCAGGCCGCCACCCAGCTTGGCATTCAAGGACACCACCTCGGTCTGAGCCGAGGCAGGATTATACGTGCTGCGGCCATCAGGCGGGCCCGTGACATTGAACGGCAGTCCTGCGGTGCCGTAAGCGCTCACCGACAGCGGTTTAAAGGCACGCACGCGATCCACGAAAGGATCACCCCGGGTGCCTTGCACGCCCCGCTGAAGCGACATCGGCAAGATCTTGATTCGCGTGGCTCCAAAGGGTACCGCACGCCCATCAACAGTATGCGCCGTGAGGGTGTATTCGTAACTCGCACCAGTGGTGAGATTGCGGTCCACCATGTTGGTCGAATTCAATCCGCGATACACTTCCACCTTACCGTTTGGACCATTGCGCTGAATGCTGATACCCTGCAAAGCCGCACCCACCGAGCGCGAGAGGCTCTCCGGCTGCCAAGCTAGGCCAGCGCGCTCCCGCGACGGGATAGCAACCAGCGCCTCAATCACAGCCAAGTGCATCGATTTGCGGAACGTCTGCCCGTCGTTGTCAGTGACTTCGACAGTGAAATCATACAATGCCTCTTGGGTGGAAGCGACACCGGTCAGCAAGCCTTCAGCGGAAAAAGTCCAACCATCAGGCAGCGATCCGTCCACAATTTTCCAAGTGTAAGGTGCCGAGCCGCCGCTGGCTTCAAAGGATTGGGTGTAACGATTGTTAGGCGCTGCCGGTGGCAACTGCGTCTCTGTCACAATATCGATGCCATTAGAGGCATTAAGGCTCAGAATCTTCTGCACAGTCGTGCGCTGGTTGTCCGTGAGCGTCACTGTCAGCGAGGTCTCTTCGGCCTGTGTGGGATTGCCCGTAATCTCGCCCGTCATTGCATCGCACATCCAGGTGCCGTTGCTGGTGCTTATCGTCCACTCATAGGGCGTCACTCCGCCCTCGGCCGTGAGCACCGCGTGATAAGGTTCCCCCACCGTCGCCACTGGCAGCATCGTGGTGGTAATCGCCAGCGGCGTTTCCGGAGCGATCACCAATGAGAAAGAGGTGGAGGCGTGGCCATTCGATGAGTCGGCCACAAAAATATTGAGCGTCGCCGTCACCGGTGTGTTGGAAACGCCCGAGAGCAGACCAGATGCCTGATCAAGCGAAAAACCGGCGGTCCCTTCCGTGGGCTGCATGGACCAGTGATAGGGCGGCAACCCGCCAATCGCTTCAAATCTAAAAGAGTAGGCCTGATTGACCTTCCCGCGCGGAGGATTGGCAGAAGTGATGGACAGCGGCACCCGCGTCAAATCCACCATGCCAGGATTCGCCGCCGCGTCATCGAACGATCCACCGACCTTCCCCAGGTCGAACACTGGATACCACTTGCCGTTGGCTTTCACCTGCCGGTTCAATCCCTTGCCGCCTTCGCCCTCGATCTGGCTGATGCCAATGGGTCTCAAGCCCTGCAAGGCGCTTTCGTCCTTCTCGCTGAAGAACTTCTTCAGCCGCTTATAAAGCTCGGTTTCACTGTCCGGCTCCAAACTGTCGTCTTTGTCCTCGTCTATGGTTCCGTCACCCTTGGGTGCGTGCAGATCGCCCGTGGAGCGCTTCGCCCCCGAATTTTTGCCGTTCTTGCCACGCAGCGCGGAATCGTTCGGATGAGAGCCGCCAGCACTCTGGAAACCGACATAAGCCGCCCCCAGCGCGCTCACAAAAAGCGTGCTGAGGACGATCAGTTTCCAAAAGGGCTGGCGGGAATTCGGCATGAATAAGAAGGAGGACCTATGCTATAACACCGGGTCGAGCGACACCAGTCCTGAGCGTATGACAACGGAACTCGTGCCCGGCGTCAAAAAATATCCATTTCCTCTCCCATCGAACGGATCTGCCGTCGCGGTGGTGGGTACGATTACCCCCTGGAACGGTACGTCAGCGGCCCCCTTTTTGAATGACCCTGAGAAGGCACCGGTGCTATTCGTGACGGTAAGCTTGTAAGGAGCAGGGATGGTCACCAGCGTCGGTGCGGAGATGCGGAACGACACCGTGATCGGATCAACTAGACCGCCGTCTTCAAACTGAAGGCTGGCGTTGTTGGCCACACCGCTGGCGAGATTCATGACGATAGCGGAGCCGGAAACGGGCCGGTATTTGCCGCCTTTGACGGCGAGAGGGATTTCAGTTGCCCAGCCGCCGCTGGATTGCACCGGTCTGCTCCATGTTAAAGCGCCGCCCAGGGTGTGCGGGCCATCATTGGCGATGGTGAGATTGCCAAGCAACGAGCCCACGGTGGTGTAGGCTGTTTGATACACTAGCACCTGACCATCCGACCCTACAGGGGCGGAGGTGGCGAACACAGCACCATCAGAGGTGTGAATGGTCGCAGCGACCGACCCGGTTGCAGCGACCGTGGCAGTGCCATAGGACGCGCCGTGCGGATCGCCAGTGATGGGTCCTCCAGCCCGCTCGGTGATGAAGTTATGCAGACCGCTCAAAAGGGTCTCCGTCTGAGCCTTCCAGCCTGAGATCACAGCCGCGCCAATAGTGCCGGTAAGGGCTCCGGTGCCGGTATCAATAGTGAAGGCCACGGTATAGGTAATGCCACCACGCACATAAGTCTTGCTGCCCGTTGGGTTGGTAGTGGAGGTATCCAGCTTTCCGTTCAAAGGATAAGCCGTGGTGCCCACCGTAAGCTTGCCGGTGAACTCTGCCGCCTTGGTGATGTTCAGATCAATACGAGCACCGAGAGCGCTTGTACCGGCTCCGGCGCGGTCCACAAATCCAACGAAATTACCTCGGGCCACCGGGCTGAAGTCTTCCACTTTCACGTAGTATCCCGTGGATGTGGACACACCCGCCGCATTGATGGCGGTGATCCAGATCTGGTCGTATTCGCCAGCAACGGTGGGCCTGCCTTCGATCAAGCCCGTTGTGGCGTTGTAGGTCATGCCTGCCGGCAATCCCGTTACCGTGTAGCGCGTCGCCCCGGTCGCTTGAATTTGATAGGAATAGCCGGTGCCGACTTTGCCGCTGATGAAATTCTGCACGCTTGCGATCACTGGTTTGTGGTCGTCGTCAGCAATGGTCAGAGTTGCCACATCTTTGCCGGGAATGGCGTAAGCCTGCGTGACAGGAGTCGGGGCCCCCAGCCTGATGATCACCGTCTTGTCTGCAACGTCATCGACGGCGTTATCGATGAGCTTTAGAGTGATATCCCGCGTCTGCGAGGCATCGTTCGGATCGAAGACCAGCGAGGTCTGTGTGGCACTATAATTTCTGCCCTTCACTGCTGTACCGGCGAAGGTGATCGGAATGGTTACCCTCGCCGTTGGAGCGGGTGAGATGTCCACGGAAATGGTCACGGTGCCGTCGGCCTCGTTCTTGGTGATGGCCGTCTGCTCAAAGAACACTCCTCGCGAAGGAAGTTCAGATACCGGCTTGTAGCCCTGCACC
>JAQGPI010000240.1 GCA_028293175.1 Verrucomicrobiaceae bacterium
AATCAGGGGCAGGCATTGGCTGGATGCAATGGCGATGCTGCCATTGGCCGTGCCGGGGCTGGTGATGGCTTTTGGCTTCCTGGAGATGTCGCGGCCCGGGCAGGCTTTTTCCTGGCTGATGCTGGGAGAGAATCCCATCCTGCTGCTGGTGATCGCGTATTCGATCCGCCGCCTGCCGTATGTGGTGCGATCCGCTTCCGCAGGCTTGCAACAAGTGAGCCCGACGCTGGAAGAAGCAGCGCAGAATCTCGGCGCCACACCCCAGCGTGCGCTCTGGCGCATCACGCTGCCCCTGGTGGCCCCCAACCTCATTGCGGGCGGCCTGCTGGCATTTTCTTTCGCCATGCTCGAAGTGAGCGATTCGATGATCCTGGCGCAGCAGACGGTGCATTATCCGATCACGAAAGCGATCTACTCGCTGCTCGGTTCGCTGGGCAATGGACCCAACCTCGCCGCCGCTCTGGGCGTGTGGGCGATGTGTTTCCTTGGCGTGACGATCTTTGCGGCTTCGCTGATCCTTGGCAAGAAGCTCGGGGCCTTGTTCCGCGCCTGAGTTTGATTCACGCTAGGAACGGTTCAGCGGCTGCGTACATGACTGCCCATGAGACTGCTTCGTCCCCTCCTCGTTCTTGCCGTTTGTTCATGCACCCATGCCATCGCTGCCGATGAACTGAAGGCCGGAGCCTTTGCCCAGGACATCACGCCCACTCATCTCCCCTCGCCTATCAATGGCAACATGAAGGGCGCGATGGCCTCAACGGTGAATGATCCCATGCATGCCCGCTGTCTGGCGGTCAGCAATGGCAAAGAAGAGCTGATTCTCTGTGTGGTGGATTCCTGCATGATCCCGCGCGAGATCTGCGAAACGGCGAAGGCCATGGCGGCCAAGGACACGGGCGTTCCCGCCTCACACATGTTAATCAGCGCCACGCATTCGCACACTTGCGCAACTATGACGGCGGTGTTTCAAAGCGATCCTGATCCCGCTTACCTGGCTGAACTGCCTGCTCGCATCGCCGCAGGCCTTGCTACCGCGCACCGCAATCTGGAGCCTGCGGAAATCGCCTGGAACAAGGACAGCGATCCCACCCAGGTCTTCAACCGTCGCTGGCTGCTGAAGCCTGACCAATCAGTGGAGAATCCCTTCGGCAGCAAGGAAGACCGGGCGCTGATGAACCCCGGCATTCAAAGCCCTCGAGTGAGCGAACCCTCCGGCCCAGTGGACCCCGAGGTCTGCATCCTGGCCGCCCGGTCCCTTGGCGATCATCGGCCCATAGCCGTGCTGGCTAACTACTCGCTGCATTATGTGGGCGGCCTGCCCGCTATCTCCGCTGACTATTACGGGGTGTTCGCTAACGAGATCGCTACACGATTAAAAGCCGGTGATGCCCGCTACGCCGGCAAACCCGCCTTTGTCGGCATCATGAGCAACGGCACCAGCGGCAACATCAACAACGTCAATTTCGGTGGCCCATCAACGATCCGCAAAAAGGCACCGGGCGAGCAAATCCGCGCCGTCGCCACCAGCGTGGGCGATGCAGCCATGCGCGCCTGGGACAAGCTTTCGTGGAAGGCAACTGCTCCTCTTGCCTCGGCTGAACGGGACATCAATCTCAGCGTGCGCAAGGCGACGGCGGCGGAAGGGAAAGAGGCCCAACGCACGCTCGACAACACCGCCAAGGACAAGGACGGGCAATTCTCGGATCGCAAGGCCATCTATGCACGCGAGGCCTTGCTTCTGGGCAGCTACCCCGATCAGGTGCGATGCAAACTTCAGGCACATCGCATTGGCGGCCTGACCATTGCCAGCATTCCGTGTGAGGTGTTCGTTGAAATCGGCCTGGACTTGAAGAAGACTATGCCGCTGGAAGAACACTTCACCATCTCGCTGGCCAATGGTTACAACGGCTATCTGCCCACGCCTGAGCACCACAAGCTGGGAGGCTACGAAACCTGGCGCGCACGCAGCAGCTATCTTGAAGTGGACGCTTCCACCAAGATCACGGCACAGCTGAAGGAGATGCTGAAGGAAGTGGCCAAATAAAAGCCATTCATTAAGGCGGCGCGAGCGCCGTGCGAGTCAGGCTGACATCACCGGAGAGGATTGGCGAAGTATTGAGCGTCTCAAGCCCCACCGGCATCTGTGGTAGGGTGAAGAAGCCTTTGCCCACCATCACATCCGATCCGCTGGGACGAATGAGTACACCGTAGTACAGCACCGTGCGAGGCAGGAGCGGATGAGAAGCCACCCGCGTGTCCGTATCCGAAAGCACAAACTGCCCATTGAACAAGCCGGTGGTAGTGGTGAAAAGCAGCGTCGGGGTAGCAGCGTTGGTGCCGACCAAGGTGGCTTTCGCGGGCTTCACCACGGTGAAGGCATTGGTCGGATTGCGGGAGGCAAGGTCCAGATGCGCACCGCCAAAGGTTAGGGTGGCATTGCCAGTGCCGGCCGGCAACTTCATAACGATCTCCGTTGTGGGCGGAGCCACATAGCGGCCGCCATCAGCATTCAATATGATCAATGGGATGCCACTGGCATAGATGCCCGAAGTCGGTTCTTCATTCTTGAACCACGTAGCCCCGCCGGTGATGAAGTTATTGGCAAAGCCGGAGACGCTATGCTCGTTCAGGTTGATCATGCCCATCACTGAACCCTTGCCTGTGGCCGAGGGAATATAGACCGGTATCTGGCCGTTGGCAGCGGTGAACGTATCCGTGGTGAAAGTGGTCCCATCCGCCAGCTTGCCGGTGATCCTGAGCACACCCGTGGTCGCCAGCGTGAACTGCCCATAGCCTTCCCCCTGCGGCGAGCCATCCGGGCTGCCGACATCGGGTGTGAGGGCAAAATTGTAGGCCCCCGCCCGGGCCGAAGGCGAGGCAACCGCACGCTCCACTCCCGTGCCACCGATCACCTTGATGCCGTTGTTGACCGAGGCGGTAATCGCCCCTGTGGCCTCATCAATGGTAAAGGTCAGCAGCAGCCCCGTAGTGGGCACAGGTACGTTCACCGCCGTAGGATTGGTGCCGCGTACGCCCGAAAGCACGCCTGTGAAAGGCTTGTCGGCGATGGGCAGTTTGAGTTTGCCGCTGAAACTGCCCGTGGCAGTGGTGGTCACGTCCAGCCGTCCGCCTAGGCCGGTGTTCACAACCATATCACGGTCCATCAGGGCGATGAAGGTGCCCACCGTAGCAGGCGTTAACGCATCCACCGTGATCGCATAGGTCATGGTCGCGGGTCCCACGAGATTGGTAGCCGTGAATTTCACATTGTATTGGCCGCTTTTAGAGAACTTGCCGGAGATGCGGCCAGTAGTGGCATTGAACACCACACCGGGTGGAAGAGGCGTAGCGGTCCAACTGGTGGGCCGACCAGTGGCAACGGGCGTAAAATCAATAGCAGCCGCCACCCGGGTCTGTAGAGGCGCAGGCTGGTTGATGACTGGCACGGTCCCGAGCACGGTGTAATCGACGGTGGTGGCTGTCATAATGGGCGCGCCGATGCCGCTCCCCAGGGTCACATCACACACATACGTATCAGTGTCTCCGGCGACCACACCGGTGAAGGTCAGCTTTGCGGCGGCATCGGTGATGCGGCCTCCGATAGAAAGCGGCTGAGCGCCCTTGCGCCATTGATAAGTCACCTGTGCGCCAGTCGGAAGTTTGACCGTGGCAGGGAAGCTCACCGTGCCACCTGCCTTCACCACCTGCGTGAGGTGTTGCACCGTCACCACACCCAGCTTCGCGGCAGTGCAAGTGACTGGCTGGCCGACATTACCCGTGACGGTGATAGTGTAGGACGCCGCATCCGTCAATGCCGCCTTGGCAATGGTAAGGCTCTCCGACTTGGCATTGGTGATCGCAACGCCGTTCTTCTTCCACTGATAGGCCAGATTGCCGCTGCCGGTGGCATGGGCGGTAAAGACGACGGGCTGGCCCAAGGCAGCAAGCTGATCCGCAGGCTGGACATCAAAGGCAGGCACCACGTCGTTATCGTGAATCGTGATGGTATGAACGAGTTCAGAAGGAGCGCCCAGGGCAACATCCCCAAACGGTGATCCCAGGGTGATCACCAGAGTTTTATCGCCGGTGGTGCTGATCGTATTGTTATCCGTGGCGGTGAAAACCATGAAGGCACTCGTCTCGCCTGCGGGAATAGTCACCGTGGTGCCTGGGCCGCCGAATTCCGCTGAAGTCGCGGAGCCAGTGTAGTTGAGTGTGACCGTAGCAGAGATCGTTGATTCTTGCGAAAGCGTCACGACCACGCCCACGCTGCCGCCCTCTGTCATGGACGAGGTAGTCGTGGCAAACTGCACCGTAGTCTGCACCGGAAGATCGCCGTCGCTGGTAATGATATTGCCCGATGCACCAGCCGCAATCAGACGGTTGTTGGTGAACAGCACGCGGGCGAGGGTTGAGGAAGTTTTCGATTCTGCAAACCGCCAGGACTTGCCATCAAATGACCGCAGCACGCGTCCGCTGCTGCCCACCGCAATAAACTCGTTGGTGGCGCGGGTGACGCTATTCAGAACGCCAGAGCCAGCACTGAGCCTGTCCCAGGACTGGCCGTCGAGAGTGCTCCATATGGAGCCGCCGGAGGTAACCGCCACATACTTGCCTGCGCCAAAAGTCACATCGTTGAAATCCTGGCCTCCGAGGTCGATCGCGCCGCCTTGCCATGTGGAACCATTATCAATGGAGTACATAGCCGTGCCGCTTACGCCCACGGCCAACAGCCGACTGCCGTCGGTATTTTTCGCCATGCCCAGGACTGTCCTTGTCAGCGCGCCAGTAGACCAGGTCGTGCCGTCCAGGGAGGTCTTGTTCAGGGCCACACCGTTTGCATAATCATAGCCGGAGGCATAACCCTTGCCTCCAACCCAAGTGACCATGGTCCACACCTGCTGCGCATTGGTGTCCACCGGAATGGCGTTCGTCCAAGTAATTCCGTCTGGAGAGGTCCAGACGCCAGAGCCTGAGGCGACGAATTGAGATCCGCTCCATGCGGCTGAGATAAAGTTCTTGCCGCTTTGAGCGTGTTCGGTCCAGTTATTGCCATCCGGAGAGGTCCAGGTGACGCCAACGCCCACCGCAACGTAGAGGTTAAGACTCTTGGCGATTCCCCTAATGGTCGATGTCAAGCCGGCGCTGAACCGGGGACTCCAGGTGCCGGTGGCATCCTGCGAATCCACATGCCCGCCCGCTCCTGCCATCACAATGGATGAGCCAAATCGTACGCCGTACGTCGCAGGGGATAGCTGGCCAGTGGATCGATCAAGAACATTCACCAAATCGGTGCTGCTGTAGATTCTGCTGCCCAGACCGATCAGCAATTCGTTGCCCGTCCAGGAGAGGTAGGCTCCACTGGAGCCGTTCAACAAGGCGGCGTATTCGGTCCACACCACGCCATCAAAGGATTTCCACACGGTGTCACCTGAGACCAGATAGGTATTGCCCGTCCATACTATGGAACGAGTAGCCGCAGTGCCGGTGGCGGTGGCC
>JAQGPI010000243.1 GCA_028293175.1 Verrucomicrobiaceae bacterium
CTCTACTACGAAGCCCTGAAGGATATGGAGAAAGCCAAGGAGCACATGCTTAAATCCGCCAAAGATTACAGCATGGATCATTACATGGGCGAAACTGCGCGCGTGCATTTGAAGGTGCGGGAATGGGAAGAGAAGAGTGACAAGTGAAGTGGAAGTGGGAAACGACTCCGGGGCGGACGAACGGCAAGAAGTCGGTCCCCAAGGGCCTGATTCCGCTCTGCAAGTCGCTCTTCCTTCAAGATGTCTGCATCGCTCTCGGCAAGCGGATGAAAGCGGTGCGCTATGCGAACAGGGAACTCACTATTGTCGCCGCCTTCAAGGAAGGGGAAGACCACGAACGACTCGAGGGGGAAGCGAGATCTTTAGACAACCGCACTCACATCGTCCTTTGGGCAGACAGCATAGCTTGGGTGTCACACTCCGACCGATTCCGACAGGAAGACGAGACGACTTTCGAACTGCATGCCGATCTTTCGCTGATGGACAGCGAAGCCATTGCTGAACTGCTTCGCCGCAGCCTCATCAATCTGGAGGAAGTGAAGGATGTCTGGCAGTCAAGGGCGCTGCCATAGGCTCCTCACTTCTAGCTACCACCCAGCATCTCCAGTGCCCCATCAGGAATGATCAGCCCGTCGTTGTGAATCTGCATCAATTCCCAGCTCCAGGGCCAGGAGCCGCGCTTGTGCCAGTGGAAAATCCAGGGCTCCTTCATGCTGTTGGATTGTGACACCACCATGGCGCTGAGGCCTGCGCCATTGCCCTCCACTTTCAGCTTGGTTGTCACCATGCCCAGCCAGATAGCTCCCTGGCTTTTCACCACCTTGGCCTTGATGAGTTCCGGAGTGATGGAGAGCACGTAGAAGCCTCCCAGCACCTTGCGCATGCTGGCCTTCACGGTCGCTGCATCCTGCACACCGTCGTTGTAGTCCTTGCTCACCATCGCATCCACCTTGCCCCACTTGCGCTGCTCTAGCGCCGTGATGAATTTCTCATGCATGCGCAACATCTGTTTCTCCTCGGAGGAACTGAACAGCATGATCATCCACACCAGCACCCAAACCACCACGATACCCGCCACGCCCGCCACGATTTTCTGCCAGCTCATGCGGTGATCTTCACATGAATGACCTCCACTTGGCGAGCATTTGAAGTGTGAGACGCGTATTTTCCTGCGTTTCATCGGATACATCCCATGCGCCATCTTCTCTACATCAGTCTCCTGGCCTTCTCTGTTTCGCTCATGGCGGTGGACCGTCCCAATATTCTCTTCGCCATCGCCGATGACTGGGGCCCGCATGCCAGCGCCTACGGCACGCCGTGGATCAAGACGCCGAGCTTCGACCGCGTGGCGCACGACGGGCTGCTCTTCACGCGAGCCTATACGCCGATGGCGAAATGCGCGCCCTCCCGCGCCTGCATTCTCACCGGCCGCAACACCTGGCAACTCAAGGAAGCGGCGAACCATATCTGCTATTTCCCCGCCGAATTCAAAGGCTGGGGCGAGGCGCTGGCGGAGCATGGCTGGTTCGTCGGCCACACCATGAAAGGCTGGGGCCCGGGCGTGGCCAATGATGCGAACGGCAAACCCCGCCTCATGACCGGCATTCCATTTAACAAGCGCAAGGCGAAACCACCCACGACAGAGATCAGCAACAACGACTACTCGTCCAACTTCGATGATTTCCTGCAAGCTGCGCCGAAGGACAAGCCCTGGTGCTTCTGGTACGGTGCCATCGAACCGCATCGCGGCTATGAGTTCGGCTCCGGCGTGGCCAAGGGCGGCAAGAAGCTGAGCGACATTGACCATGTGCCCGCCTACTGGCCGGACAATGAAACGGTGCGCAACGACATGCTGGATTACGCCTTCGAAGCCGAGCATTTTGACCGTCATCTGGGCCGCATGCTGGAGAACTTGGAGAAGCGCGGCCTGCTCGACAACACGCTCGTCATTGTGACCAGCGACCACGGCATGCCCTTCCCCCGCAGCAAGGGCAACGCGAACCCCATGGCCAATCAGGTGCCCTTCGCCGTCATGTGGGGCAAGGGCATTCATAAGCCCGGGCGAGTGGTGGAGGACTTCATCAGCTTCATCGATCTAGCCCCCACTTTCATGGAACTGGCGGGCATTGATTGGAAGGACTCTGGCATGGCACCCACCTCCGGCCACAGCCTCACGGACCTGCTGTTTGCCGACCACGGCGGCCAGATCACTGCCTCACGCGATCACGTTCTCATCGGCAAGGAACGCACCGATGTGGGCCGCCCGAATGACTGGGGCTATCCCATCCGCGGCCTGATCAATCGTGACTACTGCTATGTGCAAAACTTCGAGCCCACGCGCTGGCCCGGCGGCAATCCTGAAACCGGTTACATGGACTGCGATGCCGGTGCCACCAAGACCCACATCCTCAACGCCCATCGCCAGAATCCCGCCGATGCCTTCTGGGCGCTGTGCTTCGGCCTGCGGCCCGGAGAAGAGTTTTATGACCTACGCAAGGACCCCGACTTCATGACGAACGGCGCCACCGATCCCGCGATGGCATCAATGAAGACAAAGCTTCACGACCAGCTCTACACCGAGCTCAAGCAGCAGGCCGATCCCCGCATGGAAGGCAAAGGCGACGTCTTCGACAAGTATGAGCACGCCAGCAAGGACAATGTAGGATACTATGAAAAGTTCATGCGTGGCGAACCAGTGAAGGCCGGATGGATCAACGAAACTGACGTGGAGAAGAAACTGCCATAAGCCTGCTCATGCCCCCCGCCCTTCATCCGCGAACCGCTGGCCTGAGACTTTCGTTCTCAGATGTGGCTGTACTGCTGGCCGCATCCGCAGGGGCGTGGTGGATGCATCGCAATGGCAATGATATGTGGTGGGTTGTCGCCGCCGTCGTGGGGCACTTCTTTTTGTTCTGCAATGTGTTCCGCATCCGTCGCTCGCTGGAGCTTTGGTGGGCGGCGATCTTTGTGATCAATACCGGATGGTGGCTGTCTCAAGGTGAACCCGGCTGGCTGCCGACGATGGCGTATCAGGTTTCCGTTACCCTCATCGTGATCGCCATTGAAATGTGTTCCCCATGGTATCACGGCATTGGCGCGCAACGTATCAATCGACGCCTGGACGAGTACTTGAATGACGAGCTCTAACCTCATGAACACCCTCGAAGCCATTACTGCGGACATCACCAAGCTGGATGTGGATGCCATCGTCAATGCAGCGAACTCATCACTCATGGGTGGCGGCGGTGTGGATGGTGCGATTCATCGTGCGGCGGGACCGGAACTGGTGCGAGAATGCATGGGGCTCGGTGGCTGCCCCACAGGCGAGGCGAAGATGACCAGGGGCTATCTCTTAAAGGCGCGGCACGTCATTCACACCGTCGGGCCTGTATGGCACGGGGGAACAGCCGGAGAACCTGAGTTGCTGAAATCCTGCTACACGAAATCGCTGCAACTGGCCGCTGAGGCGGGCCTGCACAGCATCGCCTTCCCCTGCATCTCCACGGGTGTGTACGGCTATCCGGCGGATCTCGCGGCACAGGTGGCGGTCACGGCGGTAAGGGATTTCATCGAGTCTGCCGGCTCGTTGCAACGTATTGTGTTTTGCTGCTTCTCGGAGCGTGACCAGGTGCTCTATGACAAGCTGCTGAATGCCTAGCTTGCCGCTCGCATTTGCTCATGAACG
>JAQGPI010000270.1 GCA_028293175.1 Verrucomicrobiaceae bacterium
TTTCGGCGCATCAGGCTTGGGATCGAAGGTCTCGTAATGCGAGGGACCGCCATCGAGCCAGACCAGGATGCAATTGATCTGCTCTGGGCTAGATTTGCCCCGCGCCTCCGCCGCCTCTGCCCGCATGCGCAGGATGTCGGTGAACGTAACCCCGCCAATGGCCCCAAAGCCCAGTTGCAGGAAGTCGCGACGCGCCACACCGGCGCAGTTGGTTTTAAAGAAACTCATGAATGAAGACCTCTCTACTACGTTCGTGAGCTTCGACGTCTTGCACTAGAAGCAATAAGCCCGGCCCCTCGAAAGGAGCCGGGCCCAACTACAACAACAACAGACTAACGATTACTTTAGCGGATGTACATGGCTTGAACTACCGCTGTGGTTGGCAGCCGAGCGTTCTCGCCAGGGATAGATCGTTTGCTGCCCTGCTTCCGGTTGCCTCGGTGCGCAGGATCTTCTATTCTACCTGATCGCCTGGCTTGTCTTCGTGTGTCGCCTCGGCGTCCTCTTCTTTCACCGTGCCCACTTTCAGGGAGACGCGAATGCCGTGTTTTTCGGCAGCAGTGTGCAGCAGGGAACGGATGGCACTTAGGGTGTGGCCGTGCTTGCCGATGATACGCTTTACGTCGTCCTGGGCCACTTGAATACGGTAGCAGGTGGCTCCACTGGGACTGTGACCGATAGCGATGGAGGCCTGCTGAGGCTGGTCGATCAAATGTGCCACCACATAGGAGAGATATTCGCGAAGGGCTTCCGGTGCGTCCATAGAGGTGGGGGAATGAAGGCCGAGTTTGACAGGATGCCAACAAAAAAGGCCCGGGGTCATGCGACCACCGGACCTTTAAAAAGGAGGCAATTCGAAACGCTTACTTGGCGGCGAGACGGGACTTCTTGATGAAGGAACCGACGGTCTCAGAGGTTCTGGCGCCCTTGGCAAGCCAGCCTTCCACCTTGGGGAGGTCGAGCTTGAAGGTGTTCTTTTCAAGATTCGGATCGTAAGTGCCGAGGCTCTCAAGGAATCCACCATCGCGGCGCTTGGCGCTGTCGAGGACTACGATGCGATAGAAGGGACGGTTTTTCGTACCTTCGCGGCGGAGACGGATAACAAGGGACATGATAAATTAGTAGAGCGAGTGAATGGAGGGGCGGGATAGTGCGTGGTGGTGTGAATAAATCAAGCGGGTTTTTTTGAGGATGTGCATCTGCTCTGTCACAAGAGGCGGTCAATGCACCATCTGCCAGGCTTTGATCGCCTCGACAGGCCATACGAGCATCAGCACATTGAGCGTGAGATTGTCGCGAATGGTCGCCAACGATACGATTTCCGTGACGGCGAAGACCAGCAGTGAACGGCTAAACCCGAGGTACTTGGCCAGCCGGAACCCAAGCATGAAGCAGGCGACGTCGGCAAGGGAGTTGATGACCGAGTCACCTTCGTAACCGAGGCTGATCGTGACGGCCCGGTAACGTTGAATGATGAAAGGGCTGTTTTCGAGAATCTCCCAGGCGCACTCGAGAAAGGTGGCGATCCAAAATTGCCAGACGAAGCGCATTTTGGGCATCAGCCACTGTGCTGCGAAGTAAAAAATCAGGCCATGCAGCAGGTGGCTGAAGCTATAGGCGTCGAGCAAGTGCTGGGAACAGTGATCGCTCCAGATGTCGCTCACCCATGCATACCCCTGGCCGCAGGCGCACCACCAGCTTCGTCCCTCGCCACGCAGTGCCAGAGGGGTGGCGGTCAACAGCAGGGAGAATGCGCCCCATCCGGCCGATGTGCTAGTCAAGGAAGCGGGTCTTGAGTTCGGGGAGATCATGATGACAACCTGGACGCGGTTGTTTCGCTTATCTCATTGATAAAATCACACCCGCCATTGAGCACGGAAATGCATGGCATAACTCCCTTAAGGCACGAAAAGGCCCGGCCAGCTTTCGCCAGACCGGGCCTTTGAGGTTCAAATAAATGAAGCTCAGGACCAGCCGTGTGCGTTGCGCACATCCATCATGGCCTTGAGGATCTTGTTCCAGGTGTCAGGCGTTTCCAGCACGGCGTTGGGGAACATGCAGCCATCCCAGCAGATATGCTGGATGCCACGGCTGGCAGCGTCCTTGAGCCAGTAGCCAGAGGCTGTGGTTATGTCGAGCTTGCCATTTGGATCATCGGCCTGGCAATGACGGCCTGTCTTGTCATGCGCACCGGAGCCATGCACGGAACCGTCATTCTGTGCCACATGGAAGTCGATGGTCCAAGGACGCAGCGCATCCGTCATCTTGGTGTATGCGGCATCGAATTCGGCCTGGCTGTAGCCTTCCTTGAGCAGGGCATGCTCAGGGGCGTTGTAGCCGAGAAGGTACAAATAGGTGTGGGCGAGATCCGCCTGGAAGCCCACCGTGCCGGGCATCCCGGTCTGTTCCAGCAGGTCCACCATGTTCTTCCAGGAGTGCATGCCACCCCAGCAGATTTCGCCTTCAGCGGCGAGGCGTTCACCGTGCGCAGCGGCGATCACGCCAGCTTCACGGAACGTCTCGGCAATCTTCTTGGTGTTGCCCACTGGATCTTCCGACCAAGCGGTAGGACCGCTGGCGGCATCAATGCGGATCACGCCATACTTGCGCACGCCGTGTTCATTGAAGATCTTAGCAATGCGACAGGCTTTCTTGACCGCTAGCACGAACTTGGCGCGCTGATCAGGGGTGCCAAAGGAGGAATCGCCCACCGTGCCGGGCCAGATAGGAGCCACCAGAGAGCCCACGGCGAGATTCTTGCTGGCGACTAGGTCAGCGATGCGCTTGATCTCATCACAGCTCGCGTCTGGATCAGTATGGGGATGGAAAAGGAAGTAATCCACGCCTTCGAACTTCTGGCCGTCCACTTCCGCATTGGCGGTGAGCTCTAGCATGCGTTCCAGGCTGATGGGAGGATGGTCGGTGCCGGGCTCTTTGCCGACGAGGCCGGGCCACATGGCGTTGTGCAGTTTGGGCAGGGTATTGCTCATGGTAGATGGTAGCGGTTTCAAAAAGTGTCGCGGATGATAGAGGGAGGCAGCCCGTTGAAAAGCTTAAAAGCGGTGACTTCACCAAGAACTGGAGCCTTCTCAATGCCCGTTCTGGCCATAGTAGGCATTCGGCCCGTGCTTGCGCAAATGATGCTTGGCAAGGATGTGCGGGGGGATGGCCTCCAGCCCGCCCATCAGGCTCAATGAGCCTAGCGCCATCTGGGCGCACATCTCCAGCGCGATGCTATTGTGCAATGAGTCCATGGCATTCTTGCCAAAGGTGAAGGGCGCATGATGAAGCTGAAGCACACCGGGCATTTCTAACGGGTCGAGTTTCAATTCCCGCAAGCGTTCCACGATTGCCACGCCAGTGAAGTGCTCATAATCCTGAGCGACCTCTTCTTGAGTGAGGGCCCGGACGACTGGCACCGGGCCATGAAAATGATCAGCATGCGTCGTGCCAAAGCAGGGGATTTCGCGCCCCGCTTGGGCAAACATGGTGGCGTAGGTACTGTGGGTGTGGGTGACGCCGCCAATGTGGAGGAATTCGCGATAGAGGGTTAGATGAGTTTTTGTGTCGGAGGAAGGCCGAAGAGAGCCTTCTACCACCTGTCCGTCCAGGTCGAGTACTACCATGTCCTCCGGAGTGAGGGCGGCGTAATCGACACCGCTGGGCTTGATGCACCAGAGGCCGCTGGGTCGGTCGATGCCGCTGACATTTCCCCATGTGAGCTTAACCAAGCCGCTAGCAGGCAGCTGGCGGTTGGCTTCGCAAACTTGGTTTTTCAGCAATTGGAGCATGAACCCAAGGGAAGCAGGGAAGAAGGGCTTGCCAAGCTTGAAAGGAGACCTTCTGAAACCACCAGCGAATCGAATGTTCATGTTTGCATATCTATATAATTACCATAATTTACGGATCGTTATAGAATAATATCTCATTCCCCATGCCTAGCTCCTCCCCGCTTATCATCAAAGAATCCGCTACCCATCGCTCGGCATGCGGGGCTGGACTCCTCTTTGTAAGAGTAGAGCATTTGGTAACCGCTATCGTTATAGGGTTAATGCCGGTCTTATACTGTTTGGTGAGCTTGGCCATCGCTTGCCTTGCGATCTGGCATGCGCACCTGACGGTGAAGGTAATCAATTTCGGCCACAGCTTCGGCCCGCGTGACGGCTTGCTGGTGTTGGCAGTTTTTGGCGAAGCCATCGGCACTGTGCTACTGGTACGGCAATTGTTTACTCCCCATGTGACGAAGCCCGTCCGCATGGAATTGTTGCAAGGTGATCAGCCGGAGCTCTTTGAAGCCATCCGCCTTGTAAGTGAAAAAGTATGTGCGCCGGTGCCGACTAAGGTAGTGGTGGACAGCACGGCTGGCATTGGAGCTGACTTTGATTCTTGCATGGATGCAGTGCGAGGCAGGCGTTTACGGCTCAATATCGGTCTATGCCTCGTCGTCGGGGTATCTGCTCAGGAGCTGGCGGCGTTGCTGGCTCATGAGCTGGCGTTTTTCTCGGCTGGCAGCGGCACCAAATCAGCAAAGTTTATTCGTGGTGTGCATCAATGGTTCTTACTGCGCATTCAGCACGATCCCTGGATGGACTGGCTAAATGACCGAAGCAAGGAGGCGGACAAGCTGAAACGTTGGGCACTCCGATTTCTGTGGGCCATCCTTTGGCTGGCGTTGCGGCCGTTGCGTCTCTTGTATGCTGTATGCCGCTTGTTCACTGCCGGCATGATGAGGTCCATGGTCTGCCGTGCTGATGCTTGTGCCGCCCGGCTAGCTGGATCAGGGGCTATGGCAGGAGCTTTGGAAAAGCAAGGTGTGCTCAGCACTCTTTATAGCCGTGCGCATCGGGAGTATTTGGAAGGGGCAGCCAGCCTGCGTCTGCCGGACAATCTGCCACTACTGATGAGTCGGCGGCTCATGATTGACACTGTCGGTGCCGAAGACCTGCCCCAATCCTCGCACTGGCTGGAAATGGCGCTGCCGGATGCTAAACGAAGGGCACAAATCCTCAAACTGAACGCGGAAGGAATGATCAGCGCCACGGGCGACGCCACTTCCCTATTTCGCAATTTCCATGAACTTGCTCGGCGGGGCACCTACTTTCATTATCAGAACACACATGGTCTTGCGATCAGCGAACATCGGCTAGTGGCGGTAGAGGAAACGGTGCATGACAGCCGTGCCAGCATGCAGACGGTGGAGGTGCTGAACCATTACTTCAAAGGGCTTGCCCATCCGGAACGGGCTTTCTGCGGCATCGCTGAAGAACTGGGAACCTCACGGGATTCAGAAGTCTTGCGCATGGAGTTGCAGGACTGCCGTGAATGGCTGGAGAAATATGGTGAACGCATGGCGGCTGCGCTGAAGGAATGGGGCAAGACCTGGCGGCTGGTGCGGGATTTGCAGACGGCTTACGTGCTGACGCGGGCCTCGATTCCAGTGAACCGGCATCAGTTTTGCGTCAGCCATTCAACGCCCGAAGCCTTCCTGGAGGAAATTGAGCGGCAACGTCACATCATGGACAACATGGAAGGAGTGTTGCGCCAGTACGAAGGACGGCTGGAAACGAGGCTTGCGTCCTCTCTGGAACTGCTGTGGCGAGCCGATCCTCGCACGTTGCCTCCGGCGCTAATGGCGGTGAAGGACACTCTGCCGCACTGGGTGTTGATCTACGAGGCACTGGGTCTGAACCTTCCCTTGTTGAGGGAGCTAATGACGCATTTTCATGCGTTCCAGTCGTTAGGTGCTACCTTGTCGGGCATGGTCTCTTCGGCCTCTTATGTGATGACCATGCAGGCAACTATGCCCGCTATGGCGCGTCTGCTTTCGGACATCCTCGTTACGATTGGCCAGTGGCCTTATCCGTTCAAAGTCGGAGGTGGGGAGCATGTGATGAGCCTCGCGGATTTTGTCGCGCCCAATGCCCATCTCCTCGATCTGGCTGATCTGCTCGATCCTTCTAAGGGTGCCGTTCAGGAAGGACAATCTATGGTGCTGGCGCAAGTGCGCGCCAAGAGACTGTGCGAAGTGGTCGCACCGTTCATTGACAATTATCTGGCACTTTATCACCAATCCTTCGCCTGGGTAAGCAAGGCTTCGGAAATGGCGGAGGCCCTTCTCTTCAATCCTTTCGAAACAGACAGGGAAAAATTTGCTGCCGCCTGTGCCAAGACACGGCAAGCTCCGGAGTTTATGGCGGGGGCCGATCCCAAGATGGCGCATGCCGGCCGACTGCCGGCACTAGCAGCGTAAGGTGGACTAGAGCTCAGTTTTTTGAGGCTTGCGCAGGGGACCGGTTCCGTCGAGGAATCGAATTCCTTGACTATGACTCGCGAAGAAAATCTCGAAGCCTTTTTCCGTGACGGGCGCACCGTCATCCTGCCGATTGATCATGCCGTGGCGATTCCCACGCCGGGCCTGGAAAATCCGTTCAAGCTGATTGAGCAGGTCAACCCCTATGTAGACGGTTATGTGATGAACCTGGGCCTCGCGCTTCGCTCTGGCGATCTGGTGCAGGGGAAGGGGATCTGCCTGCGCACTGATGTCTATAATATCCGCACTCAGGGCGCGGGTGCGGGCAGCATCGGCACCTATGGCATCGACACGGCAGAACTGCTCGGTGCGCATGGCGTCATGAACATGCTTTTCCCGTTTTCAGAAAACGAAGAGGCGATCACCCAGGCCTGTGCCGATTTGATCCACAACAGCCTCGATTCGGAGGTGCCCACGATCATTGAAACCCTGCCTTACGGTCTCGGTCAGCCTGAGAGATACACCGTGGAAAACATCAAGTTTGCCGCGCGTCTGGCCGCAGAACTGGGTGCGGATGTAGTAAAGACCGCCTTCCCCACCAACGGCACGGTGGACGACATGAAGAGCATCGTAGATTCCGTATTTGTACCTGTCATTGTCCTGGGCGGCTCTGCCATGGGCGATGATGCCGGCCTCTTCAAAATGGTGGAAAATGCCATGAGTGCCGGTGCCGCCGGCATTGCTATTGGACGCAACGTTTGGCAGCACCCCAACCCAGGCGCGGTGGCGCGCAGTCTCAACGCCATTGTGCATGAAGAGGCATCAGCCCTCGAAGCGCTGGCGCTGATGAAAGAAGTGCTCAAATAGGCATGTTTCCATCCACCCCTCCATGAAGCTTTTCCTTTGCAGTCTCGCTCTTGTCCAGTCCATCGCGGTCTTTGCCGCTGACGAAGCGGAAGTCGCACCGAAACCAGAAGCAGCTCCCGCTGCGACAGGAGGCCCCGCTAACACCAAGCGCTTCGTCTTTGACTGTGAAAAGTGGGATGAGGGCGTGCCGCCCAAAGATGTCTTTGTTGTTGATGGCACCATCAAGATAGCAACCAAAGACTCTGGTAAGGCGATCATGATTGATCCCTCGCCTATTGTGGATGCCAACGCCCAGCTTGGAGACTCATCCAACGGCACGTCAAGCATCGAAGCGCGAGTGTTCGCCTCGAAGAAGGGCCGCAGCTATCCGCGTTTCGGTGTCAGTGTGCACGGCATGTCGGGCTACCGACTCATCGTGAACTGCGCCAAGAAGGAGATCGAACTGGTCAAGAATGACACCACCGTAAAGACCGCTCCGTTTGCATGGACGACGGATTCATGGACAAAGTTGAAGCTCGAAGCCCGTCAACAAGATGCCAAGAAATGGATTATCTCAGCGAAGGCCTGGCCTGCCGGTGGCACCGAACCGGCGGAGGCGCTGATCACTCACGCTGATGACACGATCAAAGGCCAGGGCAAGGCCGCTATCTGGGGCACGCCCTTCTCCGAAACGCCGATCTACATTGACGATATCAAGGTGGAGGCAACGTCCAAATAAGCGTGTGTTGATGAGGCACTCAAAGAGCCTCAAAAAATGTTTTCAAAAGCCTGTTTTTCTCGTTGCCAAAGCCCCGCCCCCCGCTAATATCCCGGCCCTCACTAATTGGTTAAAGGAGTTGTAGCTCAATGGTTAGAGCGCTGCCCTGTCACGGCAGAGGTTGCGGGTTCGAGTCCCGTCGATTCCGCCAATAGAGAGAGCAAAGAAAGCGAGTCACCCGACTCGCTTTTTTGTTGTGTTGCGGAGAGTGAAGCGAGTTCAATGAAATCGAACGAGCGAATTGCCATGGAAGCCCGTGAGCCGACAGCTTTTGAAGAGCGCGTGTATGACGCCGCTCGCATGATCCCCAAAGGATTCGTCAGTACCTATTCCATTATTGGCAAGATGATCGGATGTCGGTCTTCGCTGGCGGTGGGACGGGCGCTCAGTCGCTGTCCGTATGGTACCGAGGTGCCTTGTCACCGTGTGATCCGCACCGATCTCACCCTTGGTGGTTTTGGCAGTCAGCCAGACGGGCCTGAGACTGCTGTCAAAGCCCGCTTGCTGGCCTCTGAAGGGGTGCGCTTCAAGGACTCAACCTTGGTAGATATCAGTCGTTTGTGGGCAGGGCTGTGAGCACTCAATTTATCGCTGGCCTGTGGTCCGCGCCATGTTCCAAAGGTGGGCTTCCAACCGCACTCGTTGCTGGTAACGGACGGTGCCCAGGGCCGCGATCTGAGGCTGGCTCATCTGCGTGCGGGCATCCTGGAGAGCGATAGCGGTATCTTTATCATGTTTGGCGAGAAGGCGAGCAATGTACTGCCCGTCGATTCGACGTCCGGCGAGCGTCTCTGCCGAATAAGCATCGCCTAGAGCGGGATCGCTAGTCCTGAGCTTCCAAAACTCATCGTTGAGCCACTGCTCCTGAGAACTGGAGAGCGGTGCACCGTTTTTTTCGAAGATGGGGCGAGCATCATTCATCTGGTTACGCTCCACGTTCTGGTGGTCGTACTTCAGGAAGGTGTTATAGTCCTGATCGTTGTTCAGGAACTGGCGGATGGAGCCGTCTATCTGTGCCATTGCGGCCTGGCCCTCCGAGAGGATGGCCTGCCTCTGCGCGGGAGTGAGGGGTGGATCGGCCAGCTTGGCAAAGACTCTGTTGCGAATGTCGTCACGCTTGGCCGCGAGATTCTTGAACGCTTCCTTCTCATCGGGTTGAAGGCCGAACTGGTTGATGAGGTCGGAGTAGCGCGCTTCAGCTTCGGCAAGACGCTTGTCGGATTTCACCGGGGGGCCAGAGGAAGCCGTCGCTGCTGCCTCTTGGTCATTGTTGCCGCCGCCTGCTGTTCCTTGATCGTTCTGGGTGTGGGCGACGGAGCCCGGGGCAGGGGCACTATCGGCCGGGATAAGCGACGCCATACCGCCGCCAGCGGTGGAATGAGGGGCCAAGGTGGTGCTAGAGTGCTGCTTGCTCAACCGGGCAATCGTGGCATTGGCCTCCTTCAATTTGCCTTCCAGGATGGCCACTCTGGCATCGCTGTCCGGCGGACGGGTGACCCACAAGCTTGCGGCGACTGCTGTCATGCCCAGCGCTATGATCGCAAACAAGAGGGAGGATTTTGTCATGGGCATCTATCTTGCCAATTTTCCTAGTCCTAACAATGCGAAAATTTACGCTGGTGTGACAACGTTGACTTTGCAGACACAGCCCTTCAGTATCGCCAACCATCCCACCTTTTTTTTCATATGACTTCCCGCCAGCCCAGCTCCTTCGAACGCCGCCAGTTCATCTCCACCTTGTTCGGGGCCGGCGTGGCGGCTGCGGCTCTCGGGCAGGAGAAAAAACTGAGCTACAAGGGCGAAAACATCCAGTACGGATTGGTCACTTATATGTGGGGTGCGGACTTGGACCTGCCCTCGCTCATCGAGACCTGTGACAAAGCTGGCATTCTGGGTGTGGAGCTACGTGTGGAGCATGCGCACAAGGTAGATCCCACACTGACGTCTCCTCAACGTGTAGAAGTGCGCAAACGCTTCGAAGACGCCCAGGTGAAGCTCATCGGGATGGGCACCAATTATGAATTCAGCTCCGCTGATCCTGACGTGGTGAAGAAGAACATCGCCAGTGCCAAGGAGTACATCAAACTCAGTCATGATATCGGTGGTTCGGGGGTGAAGGTGAAGCCCAATGACCTGCCCAAGCAGGTGGCGAAGGAGAAGACACTGGAGCAGATCGGCAAATCCCTGGCGGAACTGGCAGACTACGCGCTGGGCTTTGGCCAGGAGATCCGGCTAGAGGTGCATGGCAAGGTCACTGACTTGAGCGACGTTCGGACGGTGATGGAAGCGGCCAAACGCGACTCAGTGCGGGTATGCTGGAACAGCAACGATGCCGATTTGAACGGGGAGGGGATCGAGGCCAACTTCGCCAAGGTGAAAGACTTCCTCGGCCACACTCTGCACATGCGTGAGGCTAACGATTCCAAGTATCCCTATAAGACTCTAGCCAAGCTGTTGGTGGAGGCAGACTTCGATGGCTACACCTGCTTGGAAGCGCACAGCAAAATCCAGGGTGACCGAGTAGAGGCGCTCATCAAGCAGCGCGAGCTGTGGATGGGAATGGTCAGGGATGCGCGCATGGCAACAGCCTGACGCTTGACCATTTTGAGGCAACCGTGGGTTGTTGCCCCTCCGTAACAATTTCTGAAGGAAAAAACGCCGCCGTTCAACGCAGTGCGACGTAATCGTTTTCTGTTATCAGATAAACCCTTATCAATATAAATTAATTCACCATGATCTGGCTGCTTTTCTTTGGAACAATGGCGCTTTCTGGCCTAGCCAGTCTACTGGTCAGAGGCGCGTTTTCGCGATACTCAAAAACTCCCTCATCCTCAGGCCTCACGGGAGCTCAGGCGGCCCAATGCATTCTCAGCAATGCTGGAATCCGCGATGTGACCATCCTCGCCCAGCCCGGCGCGCTCACGGATCACTATGATCCATCGAACCGGCGGCTGGTCCTTAGTGAAGAGAACTTTCATGGCACCTCGGTTGCCGCGATCGGTATTGCCGCGCATGAGTCCGGCCATGCTTTGCAGCATCAGGCGCGTTATGCTCCGCTGGAACTGCGCATGGCGGCGGTAGGGATCACCAATGCCACGGGAATGATCATTCCCTTCATAGGTATGGCAGGCTACTTCCTTTCACCTCGTCTCGCCCTCATATTGATGGCGGGTGCCATGGGTATCATCATGTTGTTCCAGTTGATTACTTTGCCTGTGGAATTTGATGCCACGGCCCGCGCAAAGCGCGTGGTCGGAGAGCTTGGTCTTGTAGGTCCCGGCAAGCAAACAGCGGGAATGAATAGGGTGATCGACGCGGCAGCATTGACTTATGTGGCTGCGTTCATCAGCGCTTTCCTTTACTTTGCTTATTACCTGTTGCAGGCCTCTGGCGGGCGGAGGGACTGAGGCGTGCCAGGGTGTCTAAATAATGCTTTAAAACATTAGGCTAATTCTGTTATTTAAGTGATCCGTACCTCTTGCTACTTATGGCATTTCATGACACGGTCGGTGCGTATGAATCGCCTCTTCTTCTCCGCCGTTACCCTCTGTTTGATATCGCATTTAGGCTCTATTCCCGCTCTCGGAAAAGGAGGAGATGAACCGCCTCGCCCTGCCTTTGAGAACGTCAAGCCCAAGCCGGGCACCATCATTGCCGATCCTGCTGCTGCGGCGAAGCGGATCAAGACCATTGGCAAGAACGAATTTGAATTGGGCAGCATCACCTTCAACAGTGACACCCGCGAGGTTTCGGTGCCTTGCAGCGTCAACATGCGCGATGGGGCGGTGGAGTACGCCCTCGTACATGAGACGGGCAAGACACATGAGAGCATTCTAAAGACTGCCGCCGCCGCTGTGGACCTGCAGGTCGCCATGCTGCTGACCAACTATCAGCCCGGACATACCGGCTTATTCTCCTATCAAAAGGATGAGAAGATCCGCAAGAAGATGGAAGAAACAGCTCCCAAGACCCCTGGCGGAAACTTGGTGCAGTTGTTCGTAGAATGGAAAGATGGCGATGCCGTCAAGCGAGTGCCTCTCCGTGAGTGGATGATCGACCCGCGCACCAAGAAGGTGCCTACCAGCTTTGACCACTGGGTGTTCAATGGTTCGATGATCCAGGAGTCCGGCTTTTCAGCCCAGCTCTATGGCAGCTTCGTCGGCACCTATTACGACGTCACTGCGATCATTAATTGTCCCAGCAAAGATAACTTGGTGGATGATATTTGGTCGGTGAACGCACGTGTGATGCCCAAAATTGATACGTCAGTTAAACTCATCATTGCTCCCTTCTCGCCAGTCGCTTCTTCTTCTGCCAAACCATGAAAATCTCAGTTCTTCTGACTCTTTGCTTAGTCACCGCCGTCACTTTCGCCCAGACCACTCTCCCAGACCGAAACGCCTCCTTAAAACAGGAGGTGCAGCTCTCTTATCAGCGCGGCCTCGGATACCTCGCCAAGCAGCAAAATGCTGAGACGGGTGCATGGGGCGGCGAGACAGAACCGGTGGCCATGACCGCCATGGCGCTGTTCTCGTACATGGTTGATCCGGCTCGCAGCCCCAAGACACCGCTCACCCCTGCGCAGGCGAAAGGCTATGCCTTTCTGCTCAAGAATGTGCAGCCGGATGGAGGCATTTATGTGAAGGCGCGCGCCAATTACAACACCTCCCTGGCCCTCATGGCCCTGGTGGTGCATCCCCAGGCGGACGACAACCTCCAGGCGATCCTGAAAGCCCGTCGTTTCCTCATCGGCCATCAGATGGATCTAGATGAGAAGGGCAAGACAGACAACCCTTTGGATGGCGGCATTGGTTATGGTGATGAGAAAGGCAACCATGCGGACCTTTCTAACACGCACTTCACCCTTGAAGCGCTGAAGTACGCCGATGCGATGCTGGCTGATCGTGGAGACACCTTGAAGAACGAGCCCAAGCTCAACTTCGCTGCCGCAATCGAGTTCGTCCAACGCTGCCAAAACCGGCCTGAATCCAACAAGCAACCCTGGGTCAGCACTGATCCGAAGGACTACGGTGGCTTCATTTACGGCCCGACGGAAACACGCGGTCCCAAGGTCGAAGAAAACGGCCGCGTGGCCATGCGATCGTATGGCAGCATCAGCTATGCAGGCCTTATGAGCTTCATTTACGCCGGTCTCGATGAATCCGATCCGCGCGTGCAGGCCGCCATCACTTGGCTGAGCGAAAACTTCACGCTGGAGGAAAACCCCGGCCTCGGCCCAAACGGCCAGTTCTACTACTACCACACCATGGCCAAGAGCTTGGCGGCGGCGAATCTGGACGAGTTGAAGCTGAAGAACGGCAAGAAGATTGACTGGCGCGGTGACCTCACTCAGAAAGTCCTCAAGCTTCAGCAGGGTGAAGGCAGTTGGGTTAACTCGTCGGGCAAGTGGATGGAGAGCGATCCCGTGCTGGTGACCAGCTATATGCTCATGAGCCTAGGCTACGTGTATCGTGGTTTGTAGGGACACAGGCTCATAAATTAAAGGGCGGCGGAGTGAAAACTCCGCCGTTTTTTTGCGGACATAAAGGTGGCTCATTCTAGAGTCGAGTAACCAGTGGCAGGGCCCTCCTTGCCGAAAAGATGCGGTGAGTTTGAATTCGGCCCGCCATCAGCGTGATGATATGTGTTTTGCGGCCCCGAGGGATGGACAAGCTTTAGGGTATACATGCTGCGTCTCTGATACCTTTAAAAAGTTCACATAAAGATCACTTTTCCACTTGAAGCATCAGGAGTGCTCGCCACTGTGTTGGCCCGCAAGCGAGAAACCGATGCGGGTGTAGCTCAGTGGTAGAGCACTTCCTTGCCAAGGAAGATGTCGCGCGTTCGAATCGCGTCACCCGCTCCATCTTGGAACCTGATTCCAGATGGCCAGCCTGAAAGATGCTGAATGCAACTTGAGAGGCTGTAAAACGGCCTTCAACGGTCGAGAGGGTGGAGGCGTCAGGTCATCACATTCGGATGTGATGCATGGAAAGGACATAGAGGCTCAGCCAGCGAAGCAGCCC
>JAQGPI010000462.1 GCA_028293175.1 Verrucomicrobiaceae bacterium
GATTCCAGAGCGCCGTTACAGGGGCCATGAATCACCGCCTCCCCTGCTTGATCGCGCTGCTGTTCACGGCTTTATCCGCCATCGCAGCAGATGCACCGCGCAAGTTCAACATCCTGCACATCGTCGCGGATGATCTCAATGTGGACCTAGGCTGTTACGGACATGCCCAGGTTCAATCGCCCAACATAGACCGGCTGGCGGCGCGCGCGGTACGTTTCAGCCACGCCTATTGCAATTACCCGGTGTGCAACCCCTCGCGCACGTCTTTCCTGAGCGGCAAACGGCCCGATACTACTGGCGTGGTGGACAACGAGACACCCACGCGCACGATCCTGAAGGACACCATCATGCTGCCGCAGTTCTTCCGGCAGCAAGGATGGCTCACCCAGAAGGTGGGCAAGCTATTCCACACTGGCAATGAGTTCGAAGATCCGCCGTCATGGGATTTCGACATGCGGGAAACTAAGGAGGCCAAGAAGCCGCCGACGGAGCAGATCATTCAAATGTGGAGCAGCGGCGGAGTTATGCTTCAGGCCGATGATGCCGATACGTGGGATGGCAAGGTAGCGCGTAAGGCGATCGAGCTCATGGAGGCCGCCTCCCGCGACGGCAAGCCCTTCTACATCGCGGCGGGATTCCGCCGTCCGCATACACCTTACATTGCGCCGAAGAAGTACTTCGACCTGTATCCACAAAAGAAGATGGCCTGGGCTCCCGAGCCGCCAGAGCACCTCGCTAACATACCTTCCATTGCGCTCACGTATCCCAAAGGCAAGCCCGCGCTGCCCACGGAAATTCGCGCCGAGGTGATGTCCGCCTATTTTGCCAGCATCAGTTTCATGGATGCACAGGTGGGCGTGCTTTTAGATGCCATGGACAAGCTTAAGCTATGGGAGAACACCATCGTGATTTTCCAAAGCGACCACGGCTACCACCTCGGCGAACACGGCGGCCTATGGCACAAGATGACCCTCTTCGAAGAATGCGCACAGGTGCCGCTCATCGTTGCTGCCCCGGGAAAGAAACCCGGCGTGTCACCACGCCTTGTCGAGCTGGTGGACCTTTATCCCACCCTGGCTGATCTCTGTGGGGTGAAGCCCCCCGCCGATCTTGAAGGTTCCAGCTTCAAGCCCTTGCTCGATGATCCGCAGCGTGCGTGGAAAAAGGGAGCTTTTGCCGTCGTGGGCAGACCCGAGAGCGGCAAGCAGAAGGTCGGAGGCACGGAAAGGCTCGATGTTCACTACATGGGCCGCACGGTGCGCAGTGAACACTGGCGCTACACTGAATGGCCTAACGGGGATGCTGAACTCTACAACCAGGACACCGATCCACAGGAGTACCAGAACCTAGCGGGCAAGCCCGAACAAACCGCCACCCAGAACGAGATGAAGGACTTGCTGCGCAAGGGCTGGAAGCAGGCCTTACCACCTGCGCCTTAACTCACAACGCCTTCACGGCATCTACCAACGGTTTCACGAAAGCAGCGACTTCGCTCGCGAGTGCAGCGCTTTGGCCGTGTTTTTCGATGAGCTTTACAATGGCACTGCCGACGACCACGCCATCCGCCATGGAGGCAACCGTCGCCGCCTGCTCGGGATTGGAGATGCCAAAGCCCACGCATACTGGCACATCGGTGGTGGACTTGATTTGGGCGACCATTTCGGCGATGCCCGTGGCGATGCTGGTTTGCGCGCCAGTCACACCTTCGCGGCTGACGTAGTAGATAAAGCCTTCAGCCACGGCGGCGATTTTGGCCACTCGGTCATGGGGGGTGGTCGGCGCTATGAGGCGGATGTGAGCCAATTCCGGGGTCGGTTTGAGCTCAGCGTTCTGAGCGGCTTCATCTGCCGGCAGATCGAGGACGAGGATGCCATCCGCACCTGCGGCGGCCGCATCCTGGTGGAAACGCTCGTAGCCGTAGGTGTACACGGGGTTTAAGTAAGTGAAGAGCACGAGCGGCACCTGGGAGTGCTTGCGGATCTCCTTGATCATCGCAATCACTTTCACCGTCGTAGTGCCGCCGCGAATGGCGCGGTCAGCCGCCAGTTGGTTCACGATGCCATCGGCCAACGGATCGGAAAAGGGCAGGCCCAACTCCACCACATCCGCACCGGCAGCATCCAGCGCCTTGACGATTTCCACGGTGGCTTCAAGCGAAGGATCACCGGCACAAATATAGGCCACAAAGGCACGCTTCCCATTGGCGCGGAGTTGGGCGAAGCGGGCGTCGAGGCGGTTGGTGGCGGCTGGCATGATGGTCGAGATGCGTCTTACTAAGACAGCGGGCGACCGAATGCAAACCGCCAGTGGGCGCTATTATAAAGCAACGATGGGGTCCATGCGGTGATGGAGATCCCCGTAGCGACGTTGCTGCGCCTCTAGTGAGGGATCAAACAACCGCGGCCGACGGCCATAGACCTCCAGGTCACGCACTGGCATGTCCGTCAAAGGATTGCTATGCCGCAGGGCGTTGATCAGTTCATTGGCGGCGACGACGAGCATCTGCTCGATGCGACCGGGGTCCTCATCGGCGGGTCCCGCTTCCATGACCAGCACGATATCTGAGAGCTGGCGTAAGGCTTCGGCCAGGGGCGGACACAACTCGAATTGATCGGGAAATACATACAAGGTGCTGCGCGCCTGGGCACCCAACTCCAGCAACAAACGGCGGGTGCCCTCAGCCTGGGGGAAGTCTTCGCCCAGGGTCAGTGTGCAGAATTGGTTGATGTCCAATTCCCGGCTGCCGCCGCGCCAGACCCACAGCACCCGGTGAAGCTGCTCCAGGGTGCTCCATGCCGTGAGCCGGGCGGACTGGACTCGCTCCCGTCGCTCCATGAGATAATCCACGAAACACACGGTGACGACGATGCCGATCAATTCGGTGGCAAGGTTTAGCCAGAGGTCGTCCCAACGCACAGGGTCACGAGCCAGAATAGGTGCGACCATGGCACGAGCCAGCAATGCACAGATGCCAGCGATAAGAAGGCGTACCCGCATAAGGTTAGGGCTACAAGCCTCGCACCGACGGCTTGTCCTTCCCCGCCATTTCACGGCTCGCCGCCTCAAGCTGCCGACGCTCGGATTCGGTCAGGCTGTTCATGCCCAGAGTGCTGATCTTGTCCAAAATAGGATCAATTTCCTCTACCACCGGCGATACAGACCGGCCAGGACTTTGATGACGGCGGCGCACGGCCCCTTCATCAATCTCAGGCGCAGCGGGAATGGGACGAGAGCGACGTACCCGCGCCACCTCACGGCGTTGTGGTCGGGGACGGGGAGCGCTCTGTTGGTTCCAAAGCTGCTCATAGGTCATCGGCTGCCCGCCGTAGCCTAGCAGGCGCACATAATACCAGCCCGTGAGCGCACCGCCTAGATGGGCAAAACTGGCGACACCCGCCCAAGGTGCCACGTGCCATACCAGCGCCGTCAGCCCCATTGTTGCGTTGAGGATCAGAAAGCCCAGGGCCAAATGCTTCATGGTCACATTCACCGGAATAATGAAGTACAGCATCGTGGTCACACTCTCGTGCGGCATGATGGCCGCAAATGCCAGCACCAGCCCCATGGCGCAGGCCGAGGCGCCGATGATGGTGAACATAGTGCTGTCCAGTATGAAATAGGAGACCGCGAACTGGACCACCAAACCAATCAGTCCCGACAAGAAGTAGATGTTCAGAAACACTTTCGAGCCCAACAATGAGACAACCCGGCTACCGGCCCACCAGATAAACATCAAATTGAAGGTTAAGTGGACGATCGTTTGATGAACAAACAAACTGGTGACGATGGTCCAGAACTGACCTTCCAGCAGTGCGTTCACACTGGCTCCGCCCATGGGAACACTGCGGCCTTCCGGGTCGATCGCCATGCCTAGACCTGCCACATGCTGGGCCAGGAACACCGCCACGTTTACGGCCATGATCCAATGCAACGCCGTCCACTGCGGCAACCAGGAGCGCGCCACCCGTTTCCGGGACGGTTCATCCCTCATGTAGTCACGATCATAGAGCGGCATCAGAATTGCCAGGGTTGGAGGTGGCAGAAAACATGGTCACACTGACTCACAATGGCGAGCCTGCCAAATTATCAATGGCGAAGGCTTCCCATTTGACGCTCACTATAGCAGCGTCTAGAAAACGATGCGATACAGAAAACTCTCGTTTGCATCCGTATCGCTTTGAGAATCCTGCCCACCGCTTTTCCCTATGACCCACGTTCGTTCCGCAGTTTGGATGCCCTTGCTCTCGATCTTGATGCTTCTTGGTGGCCATTCCGTCAAGGCTGATAACCTGCCGATGACGCATCCCACCGTGGAGCTGGTAAAGACCTACTTCACCCTCGTGGTCGATCAGGACTGGAAGGGTGCTGCCAAGATGATTCGTCCGGAATCCATTGAACGTAAGAAGCGCGAGACCCTGGCAATCATCAAGTCCGCCCCGACCATGTCCGAAGAAGCTGCCATGCTGGCCAAGATCGGCGTGAAGGACATCACCGAACTCGACAAGATGAGCGTGGAAGATTTCTACATCGCGGACCGCCAGTCCTTCCACAACCCCGCGCGTAACAATGATGAGATCCTGAAACAAAAGAAGCAGAGTCTCAAGATCAACGTCCTGGGCGTGATCGGCGAACCGGGCATCGCCCATCTTGCAGTGCGTACCAGCCAGGAAGTGATGGATCAGCGCATCGACGAGTTGTTCTTCATCTCCTTCGTACAGGACAAGGATGACACCGCCAAATGGCTGATCGCACCTGATATGTCACGCCCTGTGACCACCCCGCTCAAAGCCGCCGAAGGCGAGCCTGCGGCCGCGTCCACCGCTCCAGCACCTGAGAAAAAGTAAGGGCAACTAGGTTGGCACAGGCTTTCCATCCCATGAATCGCACGAGGACGCCTTTGTTAGCTCTGTTTATGGCCTTGAGCGCATGCGAGGGGCCGATTCTTCCTGTCCCGCCACCTCTCCCGCCCTTGCCACCGTTGCCTCCCCTTCCCGGGATGTCTCAGCAGGCACCCGCCTACGAGCGGTCAGACGACCGATACCTGCCAGATGAGTACCGAATCGGCTATGATATTGGCGGACGTGATGCTTCGTACGGCTATCCGCCGGATGGCCACCGCGCCTATGACCGGTTCGGCCACGGGTCTGAAGACAGCTTCAATGAAGGCTATGCCGACGGCTACGAACATCGTTCGCCAAGGCGCTAGGGGTTGAATCTTGAGGCGAAAGGTGAGGAAGCATTCACTCGTTGATTGCCAATCGGACCCGTTTTCGTTTATTCTGGTTTTTCCTCTTTATCCGTCTCATTCCATGTCTTCCATCGCAGCACCTACGGTCCCTGCTAAAAAGCTTCGTAATGCGGTCATCCGTCTTGCAGGCAATTCGCAGGATGGCATTCAGTCCATCGGCGGCATTCTTGCACGGCTTGCAGGCCGTACCCAGCAGGAGGTGATGACGTATATGACCATCCCTTCTACGATCAGCGGAGGGCCGTCGATCTTTCAGGTGCATCTGGGAAGCGGCGAAGTACTCACTGCGGGAGATGAAGCCGATGTCCTCGTGGCTTTTTATCAGCACAGTTATGACGATCATCTGGCCTCCGTCCGGCAGGGTGGCATCTGCATATACGACAGTGGTGAAGTGACCGAACTCAAGCACGAGCGTGGGATCACTCATGTAGGGGTGCCCTTCACGCAGGCTACCATTGAGGCGACCGGCGGCACATCACGTGACCGCGGCAAAAACATTTTTGTACTGGGCCTCCTGTGCGCTGCCTTCGAACTCGACAAGGAAAAGATCACAGCCATCCTCAGCCGCCAGTTCGGCAAGAAAGACGAGAGCGTGCTGCGCAATGCCATGCTTGCCTTTGACACCGGCTTTGCCTATCCGGTCGGCGATCTTGAGAAGTTCGCTTTTGAGCCTGGTGAAGCAGGTGTGGGCCGCCCCCGTATCAGTTCAGATGGCAATACCATGTTGACGCTTGGCCTGCTGGCCGCCGGTGTGCGCTATGGTTCTGCCTACCCCATCACACCATGGTCGCCGATCATGGAAATGATGCGTGCTGAATTGCCGAAATATGGCGGTATTTTTGTACAGGCCGAGGATGAACTCGCGGCCGTTTCCATGGCCATCGGCGCGGCCTTTGCGGGTCATCTTTCCATGACCGGTTCCAGCGGACCGGGCCTGAGCTTGAAAATGGAAGCGCTCAGCTACGCCAGTATGGCAGAACTCCCGCTCATCGTCGTCAATGTGCAGCGCGGTGGTCCTTCCACCGGCCTGCCTACCAGCATGGAACAGAGCGATTTACTTCAGGCGATTTATGGCAGCCATGGCGATGCTCCCCGCATCGTACTGGCCCCCGCAGATGTAGAGGACTGCTTTTACATCGGCATCGAAGCCTGCATGCTGGCCCGCGAATATAGCTGCCCGGTCATCATCCTCAGCGATCAGGCCATCAGCAGCCGCATTGAAGCTTTTGAAGAGCCTGATCTGGATAAGTATTGGGTGGACCCCGTGCTGGAAACCACGCCGCGCGCGGAAGATTTCAAGCCCTACCCGCTCGATAAGATTACCCGCCATGCGCCTCCGGGCACCAAGATGCTTGGCGGCAAATATCCCATCGTAACCGGCCTGGAACACGATGAATGGGGCCATCCAAGCGGCAGTCCGAAGATGCACACGGCCATGACGGCGAAACGCCGCAACAAGCTGGTCGATCTGTCCCAAAAACTTCCAGTTCCTTCGATCAACGGCGATCAGGAAGGCGATGTATTGCTCGTTGGCTGGGGCAGCACCTCAGGCCCCATTAAGGAAAGCGCCGAGCGTCTACGGAGCGAAGGCCACAAGGTGGGAAGCATGGACATCCGCCACATTCATCCCCTCCCCGCCGGTTTGAATAACGCCTTCATCCGTTACAAGAAAGTCGTGGTGGTGGAGATCAATGACTACGGCGTCTATGGCTTCGGTCAGCTTGCCATGCTCCTGCGCGCCGCCTACGCCAACCCCGCGATTCGTTCCGTCTGCAAGACGGACGGCCTTGCCTACCGCATCCGTGAAATCGTCACGGGTGTGGAGAAGGTAATGGCGGACGATTGATTCTTGATGACCAAACCGGAATGAGGAATGACGAATCAATGCTCTCGGTGTTATTGGTTTCATCCGTTTAACCTCGCAGCTTGCTCTAGCAGGCAGTCCGAGTTCGTCATTCGTCATTCCAATTTCGTCATTTCACTTTTATGCCCATCCATCCCCTCTTCGATCTCACAGGCAAAGCTGCACTCGTAACCGGAGGCAGCAAGGGCCTGGGCAAGGCAATGGCGCGTGGTTTTGCGGAAGCAGGCGCTGATGTCTTCATCTCCAGCCGCAGCGAAAAGGAGCTGATAGCCGCCGCCAAAGAAATTGGCGAAGGCCTGAACGTGAAAGTCGAATGGATGGTGGCGGACATGATTGACCGCGCCCAGGTGAAGGACTTGGCGGATGAAGCTGCGAAGCGTCTGGGCAAGATCGACATTCTCGTCAACAACGCTGGCAGCAACCAGCCGCAGGCGATTGATGAAATCACCGACGAAGCCTGGGACCGCATTGTGGAGCTGGATCTCACCAGTTGCATGGCCCTTACCCGCTACCTCGTGCCTGCCATGAAGGAGCGCATGTGGGGGCGGGTGATTCACATCTCCTCAGTGCTCGGCGTGGGCTCCAAGGAGAAACGCAATGTGTACTCCGCCTGCAAGGCCGGACTCATCGGCCTTGCGAAGGCCAGCGCCATTGATCTTGGCACCTACAACATCACGGTGAACTGCCTGTGTCCCGGTCCATTCTTGACCGACCTTCCGGGCACACTTCTAAGCCCCGCCGAAAAGCAGGCCTTTTCAGACCGCACAGCCCTCAAGCGCTGGGGTCAGCCTCGCGAGCTTGCAGGCCCGGCGCTGATGCTTGCCAGCGATGCTGGCAGCTACATCACGGGCGAGGCAATCATTGTCGATGGTGGCGCCTTTGCACGGGCGCTGTAGGGCTCTCTTTAAAAAGGAAAAGCACCCTGGCCGAAGCCAGGGTGCTTTTGGAACCCGCCTGTGCCGTCGGGGCCGAGGGCTCACGTATCCCCTCTTGCGAGGTGGGAACCCGCATTTAGGAGGCGTGCCTTCCAGTGAAGGCGTGGCACTTTTACTCCAGGTGCGCAGTCCCCTTTTGGTATTATCGGGCCGGGCCACTTGAACCCGCAGAACGAACACCGCAGGAAAGGGTTGGGCGCACGGCATGCTGCCGTAGCGCAAAAAGGGTGTCAAAGAACAGGCGACAGCCGCATATCATCGCCGATGTGAATGATCCTAGCAGCCCTTACGCCATGGGGCAAGCAGGGATGCCAAGAAGTTCTATACAAACGGCAGTAACCAGGGCTGGAAGGCAGGCCAAAAAGACCTGACTTCGCTGGCCACTCCTCGAGCTGTTTTTGCATCCGCTTTCACGTCGATTTTTGCACCGGAAAAAAGCCTTTTGAAATGTCGCTGGAGCACTAGAAAACCCTTGGCTGGAGCTGCATCCTCTCTATCTTGTTTTTCTCCCGTCCGAGCACCCTTTTTTGACTACGTCACAAGTGCTCCCGAATCGGCTTCAAAAAAGCCCTTCGACCGGGGAAGATTCACGCCCCAAAATCGCGCCCTTTATGTCGGAAGACCAGATCGAAAATACCAACGCCTTTACCGCCGTGTCCACCGACCAGGCTTACGGTGCTGACCAGATCCAAAAACTGGAGGGGCTTGAAGCTGTCCGCCTGCGGCCGGGCATGTACATTGGCGATCCCGATGAGCGCGGCCTGCATCATTGCGTTTTCGAAGTGGTGGACAACTCCATCGATGAGCACCTGGCAGGCTACTGCAAAAACATCTGGATCACCATCCACACCGACGGCTCCATCAGCATTCAAGACGATGGTCGTGGCATTCCCGTGGAGATGCACCCCAAGGCGGGCATTCCCACCGTCGAACTGGTGCTCACTAGCCTGCATGCAGGCGGCAAGTTTGGCGATGGCGCCTATGAATTTTCCGGCGGTCTCCACGGGGTGGGGGCGAAGTGTACCAACGCACTTTCCGATTGGTTCAAATGCGAGGTCTTCCGCGACGGCAAGATCCACGCCATCGGCTTCGAGCGCGGCAAGACGACCGAACCGCTCACCGTGCTTGGTAATTTGGATGACCCCAAGACCACGGGCACCAAAATCTCCTTTTTCCCTGATGCGACGATCTTTACCATCACCACGATCTTCAGCTTTGACCGGCTGCTGGTCCGGCTTCGGGAATTGGCCTTTCTCAATCCCGGCATCAAGATCACCCTTACCGATGAGCGGGCCGATCCGGTGCGCCAGGAAGTGCTGTTTTACAGCGAAGGCGTGAAGCAGTTCGTGCGCGAGATGGGCGCGGACAAAGACAAGATTCATCCCGAGCCCATTGCTCTGGCTGGCCGTCGCGAAGTGCTGATCGACGACAAGAAAAAGTTTATCCTCACGGACTGCGTACTTCAGTGGAACAAGGGCCTCAGCGAGCAGACCCTGTGCTTCGCCAATGCCATTCCCAATCCTGATGGCGGCACGCACTATAGCGGCCTGAAAGCGGCACTCACCAAGGCCGTCAAAGCCTACATCAATACCAATCCCAAGAGCTTCAAGGAAAAGCTGCCGGACATTGAAAGCGATGACTGCCGGGAAGGCCTCATCTGCGTGCTCAGTGTGAAGCTGCCGAACCCGCGCTTCAACTCCCAGACCAAGGTGAAGCTAGTCAACGGCGAGGTCGAAGGCGTCGTCAATTCCATCGTCTACGAAGGCCTCATGCGCTTCTTCGATGAGAACCCCGAAACGGTGGTGACGGTGATCAACAACATCATCATTGCCGCTCGCTCCCGCGAAGCCGCCCGTAAGGCCCGTGAAGCGATTCGCAAGGACGCCATGAGCAGCGGCGGCCTGCCCGGCAAGCTGGCGGATTGCTCCGAGCGCGATCCTTCCAAGACCGAGCTGTTCATCGTCGAAGGTGACTCCGCTGGTGGCTCCGCCAAGATGGGCCGCAATCGCCACAATCAGGCCATCCTGCCTTTGCGAGGCAAGCTCATCAATACTGAGAAGGCCCGCCTGGAGAAGGTGCTGCAAAACAAGGAAGTCCAGACGATGATTACCGCCATCGGCACTGGCATCGGCGGTGACAGCGAAGTGGAGGGCTCCTTCAACATCGACAAGCTGCGCTACCACAAGATTGTCATCATGACCGATGCGGACGTGGACGGCTCTCATATCCGCACCCTGCTTCTCACTTTCTTCTTCCGTCAGATGCCGGAGCTGGTGAAGCGCGGCCACATCTATGTCGCCCAGCCGCCGCTGTATCAGGTGACCCGTAAAAAGCGTGAAGAGTACGTGCAAAGCGATGCTGAAATGGATGCCATGCTCCTAGAAATGGGCTCGGGGGAAATCAGCCTTCGCAATATCGCCGATGGCAGCATCGTCGCAGATGAGCGCCTCAAAGGCATCCTCGACCTGCTAGTGCCCGTCGCCAAATTTGCCGATATTATCCGCCGTCACGGCGGCGACTTCGAAGCCTACCTCCAGGCCCGCGACGAAACCAATGGCAATCTGCCGCATTATCTTGTGATGATCCGTGATGGCAATGAAGTGGCCGTCCATTACTTCCTGGGCAGCGAACAACTTGCGTCCTTCGCCCGCGAAAACAATGACCTGCACCTCTTTGCCAAGCCGG
>JAQGPI010000280.1 GCA_028293175.1 Verrucomicrobiaceae bacterium
GCAATCAGGGGTTCTCAACGGGAGGACGGTGGATGCGGTATGGGCGGGCACTTGGAGTGGAATGGCACGCACTACCGATGGAAAGCTGGCCTCGTGGGGGCGCATCTGGGCCAATCTGTTTGTTCCCGGAAGCACGGATAACAATCCTCTGCCGGTGGCGGTGAGCACTGAGTCGCTGCCCACAGGCTCGTATTTTGTGACAGCCGCCGGCGGTCCCACTGCGGGCCACAGCCTGGCCATTGTGGCGCTGCCAGTCGCTCCCCGATTGGCCGTCGAACTGTCCACGGGAACCAGTTTGATCAGCGATGTCAGCGCCGTGGATTTTGGCTCAATCGCACTGAATGGCACTGTGCATCAAATCTTGAACATAAAAAACACCGGCAGCGCCCCCTTGACATTTCAAGGCGTTGGGATCGGTGGCACGGAAGGCAGCTATTTTCGCACCAGCGTCCTCCCCGCTGTCTTGAATGCAGGCGCCAGCACCTCGCTTGACCTTACTTTCACTCCTCTCACAGAGATAGCAGCGCGGGCCGCGCTGACCCTCTCCAGCAATGATCCCGCTCATCCTTTGTTCAGACTTGGGCTTGAAGGCTCCGGTTACGTTCCGGTTCCTCCAGTCATCGTCGCCAATTATCAAAACGCGAGCGATGTGCCCCTGACGATCAGCAGGATCAACGCTACAAACGTTGGTGTGGCTTTCAGCCTCTCTTTCGCGCCACCTGTGGGCACGAATCTAACAGTGGTGAACAACACCGGGAGGGAGTTCATCCAGGGAGTCTTCACGCAAGGAAGGTTCACTTCGGGAGGGACCTTCTTTCCTGAGATGGTACCCCTTTATCAGGGAAAGCAGGTTACGCTGACGTACGGGGGCAAGAGCTATAACTTCGTGGCGAACTACTTTGGCGGCACGGGCAACGATCTGGTGCTGCAGTGGGCGGATACCGTGGCGGTGGGCTGTGGCTACAATGGCCAGAGTCAGCTGGGCAATGGCGCTGCCGCCAGCAGTGCCCTACCGGTCAAGGTGGATGATTCGGGTGTGCTCAAAAACAGGACCGTCATCACTATGGCGGCTGGTGCCGTTCATAGCCTTGCCTTGTGCTCGGATGGCACGATCGCTGCCTGGGGTGTCAATAGTTACGGTGAGCTGGGCAATGGCTCCACCACCAATGCCTTTGTGCCGCTTGCCGTGAGCAGGTCGGGCGTGCTGGGGGGCAAAACCGCGGCCGCAATTGCCGTCGGCCAGTATCATAGCCTTGCCTTGTGTTCCGATGGCACGGTGGCGGCCTGGGGAAGCAACGATTTTGGGCAGTTGGGCAATGGCAGCACAACGCAGAGCACAGCGCCGGTAAAGGTGAACTTTTCTGGAGCACTTGCAGGCAAGAGCGTGATCGCCATTGCGGCAGGCCAGTTCCACAGTCTTGCCCTTTGCCTGGATGGCACGGTGGCGGCCTGGGGATCAAACATCGATGGTGGCCTGGGCAACAAGTCCACCACCGACAGCCTGGTGCCAGTTGCTGTGGATGCCACCGGCGTGCTCGCAGGCAAAATCGTGGTCGGCATCTCTGCCGGCCAGTATCACAGCCTGGCCGTCTGCTCGGATGGCACTCTCGCCGCCTGGGGTGGCAATATCTTCGGTGCGCTGGGCAACAACAGCAGCGCCAACTGCCCGGTGCCTGTTGCCGTGGATGCCACCGGAGTGCTTGCGGGCAAGACTCCGGTAGCCGTCGCTGCGGGGCAGTTCCATAGCGTGGCGCTTTGCTCGGACGGCACCGTGGCTGCCTGGGGCGCGAATTTCTACGGTGCTCTGGGAGATTCCACCACCATTAGTAGCGCAGCTCCCGTGGCGGTGGACCGGTCAGGTGTGCTTGCGGGCAGGACGGTGACCAGCGTTGCTGCCGCCTCGCTGCACTCGCTCGCCTACTGCTCGGATGGCACTATTGCTACCTGGGGCTACAACGGCGTGGGCCAGTTGGGAGTGGATGCACCGAACTACAGCACTGTGCCTGTCGCGGTCAATACCAGTTCCTCGCCTGTCGGCTCCCGTTGTATTGCCGCAACCACCGGCTCGATGGCCAGCCACAACCTTGCTCTTGTCGCCATAGTGCCGGTACCTGAGCTCCTGGTGGTGGACTCAGCCAACCTTCCTGTGAACAGCGGGGATACCCTCAACTATGGTCGTGTCAATGAAAACGGCTTGCTGGTAAAAAACTTTACGCTCATGAATACAGGCAGGGTAACGCTGTCCTTTTCCATCCCCACCTTCGCTGGCACCAGCGCTTCCGAATTTAGCCTTCAGAGACAGCTCACATCAGTGTTCCCAGGATCGAGCACCTCGCTCGAGATTGCCTACCGCCCTTTGACGGATGCGCCAGATTTGGCTACTTTCGCCGTTGCCACCAATGATCCGCTCATCCCCGTATTCACCCTGTCTCTCTCTGGCGGTGGCATCATCCCTTCTATCGCGCCGCTCACCGCCGATTTGAATGCGGCAAACCAAGCGTCCTTCACACAAAGCTACCTTTATGCGACCGGTCGCAATGTGTCATTCTCCCTCAACTTCCCGCCTGCTGCTGGCACGAATTTAACCATCGTCAGCAACACCGGAGCGGACCCGATAAGGGGCACGTTCAAAAACCTCGCCCAAGGACAGTTGGTGGAGCTGACGTACTTGCGAACGTCCTACCTGTTTGTGGCCAATTATTTCGGTGGCGACGGCAATGATCTCGTGCTCGAATGGGCCCCTGGCCCCTACTACGGGCTCGTGCAGGCGCAGACTGGCACGGCGCGATCTCTCAGTACTGAAGGCTCGTTCAGCGCTTCCGTTTCCTCCTCCCGTACCTTCACGGGCAAGCTCACGATGGGCACCGCCTTCTTCCCCGTCGTTGGCACCTTTGGCTCGGATGGTGTGGCCACTTTCGGCACGAAGAAGGAACGCAGTCTTGTCTTTCCACGCGGAGCCCTGCCTAGCCTCACTTTCGCATTGAAGTTTGGCGACAAAGGAGGCCTGTCCGGTACCGTGACCCAGACTTTGCAGGGAGTCGTCCAGGGCGTTTCCACCATCCAGGCGGATCACGCCACGGATGCTTCCTCGATCACAGTCAATGGCAACTACAGCGTGCTGCTCCCCTCCATACCGCCCGGAATAGCGAGCCCACAGACTCAGGGCCTCACTAGCTCCGATTATCCGCAGGCTCCTGGATTTGGATCTCTGACCATCCTGAAGACCGGCAGCGCCTCTTTTGCCATCAGCCTGCCCGATGGCACGGTGTTCTCGGCCGCAACCATTCTGGTCGGCCGCAACGCGGCCTCATTGAGCCTGCCTTTGTTTGCTTCCGTAGGCAAGGGCGTCTCCGTGAGCGCCACGGTCCTGGCTGACGCAGCCAACACCGCCAGTGACCTTAGCACAGGTACAGGTTATTTCTTCTGGGCCAAAGCACCTTCCACATCGGCGTATTATCCCGATGGATGGCCGCAGGGAATTGTGACGCAGTTGTTCGCCGCCCGGTATCAGGCTCCTGTCCCAGGCCAAAATATACTTCCAGGTCTTGCCCCATCGAATTCACAGGGCAATGCCGTGCTCCAGGTTGATCAGGAAGCGGGCATAGTTCCGAAGACTTACCCCATCAATCTCAATGCTGACAACACCGTCTCCTATGCGTTCCCTGCTACGCCGGGCCTGACGCTTATGCTCACGCCTGCTACAGGAATGTTCACAGGTGGCTTCTTGGCTGCCGACAATACCCGTGTCACTTACAAGGGGACGGTGTATCAAAAGGGAACGGCCTTGGTCGGCGGGTGGGGCTTCTATCTCAGCCCACTTGCCAGAGTGAAAGGTGCCAGAGGCGAAGGCAGGGCGGTAATGCTCAATCGTCGATAGCGACGGTATTGCAACGCAGTCGAGGGCTCTCAGTTGATGTGCAAAAAAAACCGGAGCCTTTCGACCCCGGTTTCTTCAAAAACCAATATACGAGCGAACTACGCTCTCAAGGTTTGGTCACGATCCGGGCCTACGCCCACCAGGGTAATCGGTGCGCCTGCCAACTCGGCCATGCGGGCAAGGTAGGCTTTGGCAAGGGGAGGCAGGTCGTGAATGCTCTTCACGCCGCTGATGTCCTGTTTCCAACCTTTGTGCTCTTCGTATACGGGTACGCAACGCTCGATTTCAGCGATGGTGGATGGTGGATAATCAATGGTCTTGCCGTCCAGTTCGTACGCAATGCAGATCTTGATAGTGTCGAGGCCGTCGAGGCCATCAAGATTAGTGATGGCCACTTCGTCAGCGCCATTTATCATGCAGGAGTAATGCAACAACACGGCATCCAGCCAGCCGCAGCGGCGGGCACGACCGGTGGTAGCGCCGAATTCGCGGCCCATGTTATGCAGCATGTCGCCAAACTCATCGTTCTCGCAGACAAACGGACCTGAGCCCACGCGGGTGGTATAGGCCTTGCCCACGCATACCACCCGGTCGATCTGGCGCAGGGAGATGCCGGAGCCGGTACAGGCACCGGCGGAGGTGGTGTTGGACGAGGTAACGAAGGGGTAAGTGCCGAAGTCAATGTCGAGGAAGGTGCCTTGAGCACCTTCAAAGAGCATGTTCTTGCCTTCCTTATGCGCCTTATGCAGAGCGATGATGGTATTGGTAACGTGTGGTGCCAACTCTTCGGCTGCGGCGCGCAGGAGAGGGATCACTTCGTCAGCATTGACGGCGGGAATCCCGGCTGCGGTGATGAAGTCGTTGTGCTCCGCGATGCGCTCGGCCACTTCTTTGCAAAGGGCATCGACATCACGCAGATCGGAGCCGCGCAGGCCCACGCGCTCCACCTTGTCAGAATAGGAAGGGCCAATGCCACGGCCAGTGGTGCCAATCTTCTTGTCACCGCGCACAGCCTCACGAGCTTTGTCCAGGCCCTGATGGTAAGGCAAGGCAAGGTGGGCACATTCGGAAATCAGCAGGTTTTCGGGAGTGATCTTCACCCCTTGACCGCGCAGCTTCGTCATTTCGGCCACGAGGCCGACGGGGTCCAGCACTACGCCGTTCCCGATCACGTTCAGCTTAGTGGGCCAGAGGATGCCGCTGGGCACTAGGTGCAGGATGTACTTGGTGCCACCGCTAATGACGGTGTGTCCGGCGTTGTTGCCGCCCTGGGCGCGTACCACCACATCGCTCATCTCGGTGAGATAATCGACGATTTTTCCCTTCCCTTCATCGCCCCACTGGGCACCAACCACGATTGTATTAGCCATGTCTTGTTCTTCTTTTGCCGGAGGCACAGGCCTCCCTTATGTTTTAAAATTCAGTCCGGTCGAGGCGATAGCCGAATCCCGCACAAAAAGCAACAAGCGCCCCTTGTTTGAGGCGCTCGCGGATTCAAGCTGGGCCAAAAAGGCCGGTTTGGATCAATGGAGTCCTCCGCTAAAAAGCAGGAAGCCCACTCCGAGTGCCGAAAGGAGACCTACCACACCCAGTACCATGATCATCGAACGAGGACCGTCTTTGGCTTTCACCTTTGGGCCGAAGCCGGTGCGGGCGGAACGTTCGATCGGGGTGGAGCCAAAACCACCAGAAGCAGCCGTGCTGGTACGGGGAGCGGTACCACCACTCCGAGCGGGAGCTGCAGCGGCGGCCTCTTCATAGAAGGTAGCGGTGACGCTGCCGATCTCAAAAGTGGCACCGTGGCCGAGTTCCACCCGCTCCACGCGTTCACCGTTGACCTTGGTCCCGTTGGTGGAACCGAGATCGGTGAAAACCCAATGGCCGCCTTCGTTGGAGAACTGGCCGTGATGACTGGAAACCGAGCCATCGGGGATCTCCATATCATTGTCTTCCGTGCGGCCCACCGTCATGAGGTCGGCGGTGAGTTCGGCCTCAAAGGCTTGTCCGTCTGGAGTCTGGAGCGTGATCCGTGGCATAATGTGAATAAGTGCTTCGAAATTCGTTTTATCGGGTTCAGCGAGT
>JAQGPI010000315.1 GCA_028293175.1 Verrucomicrobiaceae bacterium
TTGCTTTTGCGGTTTCATCAGCCGCCACACTTTGTCGGCAAATGATGGTGAGATGTTGGCAAGTGAACGCAGCAACGTTGCGGTAGGATGTTTTGCTGCACGAGCAATCATGTCCTCCTCTTGGTTAAAGCTCCGCGCTTGCATGATCATAAAGCAAGCCCTGTCCTGATCCGAGGCGGGCTGCTCGCCTCCAGCATAGAAATGATACACTCCCACATAGCGGCGAAGGACGTTATCTGCCCCCGGCAGTTGGGACAGGTCAATATCCTCGAGGCTTTCCTGACGTGTGGCGAGGTAGAGCATGACCTGCTGAAGCAGATACCACGGAAATCTTGCCGGCTGGCTGCGCCCTTTCGTGGCTGCGCGGAGAATTTTACGACCTTCCTCCAACAGGGTGTTGTGATACGCATAGACGTCAGTACCGGTGGACTTGCTGGGGACTTCGTCCAGATCAGAGACAATCCCCGTTTCTGTGGCTCCGGCCCGGAATAGCTCTGCGAGACAATATAGAAGCACTTCGCGTTGGCGAGGGGCGGCTGTAGGCTTTGTCCAGGCGGGTCGCAGCAGTTCGAGGATGCGAGTGCAAAATTCAGCCCGTGGAAAGAGGTCTATCGCAATCCTCATGAGGCGCACCTGCGCCGGATTACTCTCCCACGCGGCGATTTGAGCCGAAGCGAAAAGCAAGCCGCGTTCATCGAACTGCTCGCGGCTTACAATCGAATCAGTAGGGGGAAAAGAAGTTTCTTTCTCTTCTTCTTCACTGGGCTCGCTTTCATCCACATCTAGAGGCTGCTCGTTATCAAGCAGCGGCCGCAGAGATCTAAAAGCTCTTCTGTATCTGGCAGCGGCAAAGCGAATAGCTGTGTCGTCACGCATGTCAGAAATGCCTTTCATCACCATATTGATGCCCCCCGACGTTTCCATCGCATCTGATGAGTAATGGTGCTGCGTATGAATGAAACCTTCCAATGCGCCAATGATATTCATGCCCTGCTCTATGTCGAAACCTCCAGAGATCTCGTGCTGGATACGTTCTGCGGCGCGAGATTGCGGGACGACCACACGCTCGTCTGTTCCTTCGATCACGACCTGTGTTTTGCCTCTTTCCACCAAGAGCCCAGGTGCCGTATTACGTACTTGAACGTTAAGCCAGTCGGTAATTCTATCCTCCAAATCATAGACGACAGCGGCCCTTGGAACTCGCAACACCAACCGTATGTCGTCAACATAGCGGCAGGCATCAAGTAACATGACGCCGGTTGCCATCGTGATTTGCTTTTCGAAGTGATCAGATAGTGCTGTGTCAAAGCGCAAAAGAGCAAGGTTTGCAAAGAAACCCGCTGCGACAAGTCCTTGAGGCAGTGCAACTTGATTGAAGCCGTCAATCTTAGGTTCCGCTTCGGCGGCATACTCCTCGGCTCGCTGTTTATCGCCGATGTTCCATTCCCATTCGAAAAGCTGCCGCACGAAATCGAAGAAACCGGCCTCCTCTTTGTTCCTCTTCATTTCTAGGATGCGTTCTCTCATTAAATCCGGCCTTACTCGGTCGTAGAACCGCGAAAGATCAGCCGTAACGATTGCAATGTGATCGTCTGATTCGAGCTTCGCTTCTTGTTCCTTCGCCACTTTTTCAGGTCTAATGAGGAAGCGCCGATAATCTGTAGAATAAAGACGGTAAAGTTTTTTTGCCGCCCATGCGTGGCAGAGCTTGCCTGAATCCTCGGTGCGACAAAAAAGACGATGACCATAGCTGAGTAAGCGTCTTCTATCTTCGAGGGTCTTATCGCCACCAGTTGGATCAGCTTGGCAATTTTCCACTCTGTCAGCTAGACATAGCATGACAGCAGTACAAATGACTTGATCCTCCAGGTCTACATGCGCCAAAGGTCGAATCTTGACAGGTTTGCCATCGGCTGGGTGCCATTTTCCTTTCCCATCTATCTCCCACCGTTGTGATTTGGGGGCTGGGACCATACGCAATGGCTTCATTTGCCACTCGCCGCTTAGAATGCGGCCTTGAATACCCCGGATAAACTCAGGTAATCTCAACGCCTGCCAATCCAGCTCCAAGGTATCGGCATACCAGTTATGGGAACGAATATAAGCCTCAGTCTTTTTCCAGGCTTGAAAGAGGACGCTTTCGCTCTGCAAGTCGCTAAGGAGGGGAGAAATTGTGTGCTTCATGCTGGGATCAGCTGTCAAGAAAACGATAGTATATAATTAATTATTATCAAATAGTATTATATGACAAACTAATATATCGCATTAAAGAAAACGCGTAGTTAAGGATAATGCCTCTCGCTTGCCTTTGGAGCTGGGAAGGAAGTTAATTCTTTCTAGGCGGTGGGGTCGCCTGAACGAGGGCAACGCAGCTATCTTCGGCGGCGATGAGAATGAGGTCCTGGGATTCGAACAGCAAGGCTGCTGTCCGCTCTCGGGAACATACTTCTCAAGGAACAACGCCGCAGACTGGCGCACTTCGTTTTTGTCTTCTTCGCTGCGTTTGAGCCAGGCATTCACGGGCATTTTCACGCGTTGGTTGTTGGCGAAGGTGGCGGTGTGCTGGTCGAAGAAATGCCAGTAGAGGTAATTGAAGGGGCAGGCGTCGGGGCCGGTTTTGATTTTGGGGGAGTAGCGGCAGCCGGAGCAGTAGTCGCTCATTTTGTTGATGTAGGCGCCGCTGGCGGCGTAGAGTGCAATAGAGACGGCAAGCTGAAATGCCCGCCACACCTCGATACATCCCCGACCCTTTTATGCCACGGGCTGCCCAGAGTTTTGGGTATTCGTAGCCTTGTCCTTATCCAGAATATCGCCGTAATGCTTGTCGATGCAGCCGGGACAAATGCCGTGGCTGAAACGCGCCTCAGACCGCAAGGTGACATACTCTTCGATTTGGTGCCAGGTGCCGTCTTCGTCGCGGATGTCTTTGCAATGGCAGCAGGTGGGCAAGATACCCTCAAGCGTGCGGACGCGGGCACGCAGGGCCTGGGTTTGCTGGGAAAGCTTGCCGCACAGGAAGGTAATAATGAAGAGGACGGCGAGGCGGACGCACGCATTGACGACGGCAACGGGCAGGGGATAGGGAATGCCCCAGGCATACTGAATGCAGAATCGGATGACGCACAGAACGGCACCGAGTGCCAGGGCGGTGCGGAGGCCGCAATTCCACGCCAGCAGCGCGACGGGGATCACGAACAGGATGGGAAAGAAGAGGATGGGGCTGGCGAGGAAATCGAAGCAGGCTACCACCAGGGCGATGGAAAACAGGATCCACTGGTTGTTCCAGGGGAAACGCTCGAAGAAGTATTCAGTGGGAGGTGGAGGGAGATACTCGCTCATGGCCGCAACGCCTAGCAAGCAGGGGATTGAGCGCTTTCACAAGTCCTTAATGGGGCGGCGGCTGGCCTCCGCTTGGCGACGCCCTTTGGTCATGGAAGCTGGCGTGTTCACGGAGCCACTGGCAGCGCATAGCAGGCGGCTTCGGAGCCGTTGCGCACGAGCAGCTTGTCGCCGACGACGACGGGGTGATTCCAGGTCTTGCCTTTGAGGGCGGGGAAGGCGGTGAGTTCTTTCCAAGCGGTGGGATCGGCTTGCACGAGTGCCACGCGGCCATCTTCGGCAGCAATGAGAATGAGGTCCTGCGAATCAAGCAGCACGGCCTCGCCTTTGCCATAGCGGCCGTCTTTCCAGACGCGCACGCCGGTCTTGAGATCGACGCAACTGAACATGGAGCCATCGATGCCGTAGAGGTAGCCTTTGTGGGCGATGAGCTCGGTGAAGTCGGGCTTCATGTGCTTGGTGGTCCAGAGGTCTTCAGCGGCGAGTTGATCGCCTTTCTTACTAACGCGGATGGCGCGGGTGCCCTCGGACATGGGAGTGGGCAGGAGCACGACGTCGTCGCCGATGACGGTGGGTTGCAGGGCGCGGTAGCCTTTGAACTTCCAATCGTAGTTCAGCCGCACCTTGCCGGTGGCGGGATCGAGCAGGAGCAGGCCGTCGTTGCTGAGCATGAGTACGGTGTCTTCGCCTAACACCTTGCTGAGCTGCGGCGAGCTGTAGGACTCGGGCCCGCAGGCCACAGACCAGCGGGCTTTGCCGGTGGCGGCATCGAAGGCCATCAGGCCCTGGTCAACCGCGCCGCCCGCATAGATGATGACCACGGAGTGCGTGACCAGCGGCGAACTCGAGTAGCCCCACATGGGCGGCTCGCGCCCCGCGATGGCTCTGAAATCCTGCTGCCAGACCACCTCGCCGGTGCTCGCCTTCAAGCGTTGCAACACGCCTGTGGCGCCGACGGTGAACACCGCGCCATCGGCCAGCGTCGGCGTGGAGCGCGGACCGGGGCCGCCCATGGCCTCATCAAAACGAGCGGCGCGCTGCTGGGTCCACACTTCGTTGCCGGTAGCCAGTTCGTAGCAGACGACGGTTTCCTGCTCGCCGCGCTGCTCCTGGGTGAAGGCGAAGGGACCGGCCACGGCGAATGATGACCAGCCCGCGCCGATGGGTTTCTTCCATAGCAGCTTGGGCGGGTTCGCTTTCCAATCGGTCGCCAGCTTCGGTGCCTTCGCATGCCCCATGCGATCCGCGCCGCGGAAGCCCGGCCACTCGGCGGTGGCAAGTGCAGCATCGATGGCGGTGCTGGCAGTGGCGGGTTTTGAGGGAGCGGTGGTGGTCGCGGTCGAAGAGTCGAGCCCTGGGTTCGGAGCCCAGCGGGATTGCAGTTCAAACGCGTAGTCGCCGGTAACGCCGTCGGCGCGCATAAAGAGGGTAATGGCCATGGCCAGCACGGACCAAGTGAGGATGCCGGCGACGCGCTGCGGTGGCTGCTTGCGGCTGTTGAACAGCGCACCAAGACCGAAGGCGACCATACCGAGCGGGAGCGTGAAATAGCTGGTGATCAGGCCGCGCATGGACGGATGACTGAGCAAGACGATCACCGCTATCGCCACGATGAACCCGAGAAAGCCGATGAGCTTCTCGCGGCCCGTAGCGCGGCTTCCCGCCAGCCACCAGACCAGGATCAAGGCGCTGGCCACCATGGGGAAGAAGATGGGGACAAACCAGTACTGGCTGCTCGCGCCCTCGATGAACGGCGGCACATAGCGGCACAGCACAATGATGGCCGCGAGGACCAGGGCGGGCCACACGCGCAGCGGTTTGAAGGGGGCTTGAGAGGGGAGGGATTCTGAATTCATACCGAGTGAAAGGGAAGGGACAGGCAGAGCCTGCGCACCGCACTCTGCCATCACAGCGGGGCCACATCCAGGGGCAATCGCGGATCGGCCTTGAGGATAGCTGCTTTGAGCATTTTGGGATTGCTGTCTTTCGTGTCGTTGAGCAGACTTGCCGCCCATGAAGATACTCACCCTCTCGCTCCTTCTCGCGCTCAGCGCTGTTGCCCATTCCCAGACCGCAGCCCCGGCTGCACCGGCCAAGCCAGCGGCCCCGGCGGTAACACTGCCGCCGCAGGCCCCGGATGTGGCTGCTCAGAAATTCGGTCCCGATGGCAAGGTCAACGCTGGCTTCCTCATGGCGCATGAGAGCTTCGTCAAAACCGCCAAAGAGGGCAAGGCCGAGCTCGTCTTCCTGGGCGACTCCATCACCGCTGGCTGGAATGGCGCGAAGCCCATTTGGGAGAAGGCCTTCGGCCAGTACAAGCCCGCCAACTTCGGCATCGGTGGTGATCGAACCCAGCACGTGCTGTGGCGCATCACCAACGGTGAACTCGAAGGCATCAAGCCCAAGGCCGTCGTGCTCATGATCGGCACCAACAACTCCGGCAACGACAGCGCCGAAGGCATCGCCAAGGGCATCACCGTCATCGTCAACACGATCCGCGAGAAGCAGCCCCAGGCCAAGATCCTGCTGCTCGCCGTCTTCCCCCGTGGTGAGAAGGCCTCGCCGAATCCTGGTCGCGACAAGCTCAAGGAAGTGAACGCCATCATCGCCAAGCTGGATGACGGCAAGAACGTCCACTTCCTCGATATCGGCGACAAGTTCCTCCAGCCCGACGGCTCCCTTACCAAGGACATCATGCCCGACTACCTGCACCTCTCCGCCGCCGGCTACCAGATCTGGGCCGATGCCATCAGCCCCAAGCTGGCTGAGCTGATGAAGTAAGGCGGAAACCTCGACTCCTGCCTCGTGCAACGCTCGTTGCGCGAGGCAGTGCCAGCCCCAAACTCGCCCGGCGAAAAGTCCAATGCTCGTTGCTGAACGTTGCCTTTGGCCGGATTCGCCGCTTTTTTGGTTTGATCCGGTTTGATCCAGTCGGATTTCCCCGTTTTGGCGGGGTGGAAACTGAAGATCAGGGGAGGTGCATGCATGCCGAGCGGTAAGATACACCCTGCTTCTCCCACGCTCAAATCCCTTCTCTTGCAGCCCTAAACGGGTGCGGAAGAACCGCCCAAGAAAGTGGTTTCGGCTTCAGCCGAATCAGATGCTGAAGCCGGTCCGCTTGCTCTGCCTGGGGTTCCTGAGCTGACGGCGAGACGCCGTCACTCCTTGGGATCGTGGGCAGCGCACGGCCAAGCTACCTTCGCCTTGGTTGCCAGCCCCCCCAGCGCTGCCCTTTGGGCTGTCTGCGACAGGCTACTTCGCCGGTTCGGCGTTCCAGACCTTCAGGTCATCGAAGAAGCCGTCCTTGCCCATGCAGCCGAATTCCACCTTCGACTTTGTCGGGTGGGCGATGCCGGGGGACTGCAGGAAGGCCACGGCCTTGCCGTCAATCGAGGCGCGCATGGTGTCGCCCACCGTCTCCAGCATGAAGGTGTGCCAGGTCGCCGCATCCAGGCTGAGCGGGAAGGTC
>JAQGPI010000678.1 GCA_028293175.1 Verrucomicrobiaceae bacterium
GGTTCATCATGAAGGGCATCTACCTGTGGCTGGACAAGGTGCTTTTTTGGGAAGACAACACCCAAGGCTGGAATGCCCTGTGCCGCAGGAAGGCCTGATCATGAAACAAGTTCTGCGCAAGATCTTCGACACCGTCACCCTGCCGCTCTTCCGTCAGCCGCTAGCGCTGAAAGTACTGCGGCAAATTGTATATCAACACAAGCGGGCTAAGCGGCAGGTGATCGAGCATCATTTGCGTGCCAATGGCAGCTACGGCGACGTAGTGCAGCGCGGTCCGCTGGCTGGGCTCAAGTACCTGCCACCGGAACGCTATGCTTCCTGCCGGTTTGAGAAAATCATCGGGGCCTACGAGCACGAGATTTACCCCTGGCTTACTGAATTGGCCGCCACCCGGCAGTACACTACCGTCCTCAATGTCGGTGCGGCCGAAGGCTTCTTCACGGCGGGTCTGGCAAGGCTGTTCCCAAAAGCCAAAGTCCTCTCTTATGAGAGCACCGAAGAGGGCCGCGACTACTGCCGGGAACTCATCAAACTGAACGAAGTAGCGGATCGAGTGGAAATCCACGGCACCTGCACTTTAGAGGAGTTCGCAGCCGTGAATCCTAACTCCCCCACCCTCTTGATGATGGACATCGACCTTGGCGAGCGGCTACTGCTTGACCTCGACAAGGTGCCCTGGCTGCGGCATGCCGATGTGCTGGTGGAAACCCACGACTGTCTCAAAGAAGGCACCACCCGGCTCATCATCGACCGGTTTGCTCATTCTCATAACATCCGGCAGGTAACCAGCGCTGGGCTTCCCTACGCGAACTATCCCATTCTGCGTCCCCTGCTTTTCGAAGACATCCAGGCCATGGTCGGCGATGACCGCCGTGGTTTGCAGGACTGGCTTCTGATGCAGCCAAAGCAGTAGCTCCTCCTGCCCATGGCGTCTTCATTCAAGCAAACGCTGCGGCGCTGGGCACTAGATGCCGGGATTACAAGCCTCGCGTCGCGCCGCATCAAAGGCGTGCGCATGCTCATGCATCATGGCGTAGGCGAAGGCTACGATGCAGCGGCCCTTGATAAACAGATCGCATGGCTGAAAGCACGGCATCCGATCATGGCGTTTCATGAAGTCGCGACCTCCTTGCGGCAGGGCAGATCACTGCCGGATTTCGCCATCGTACTGACCTTTGACGACGGCTTGCGCAACAACCTTACGGAAGCCTATCCCGTTCTCTTGAAGCATCAGGCCCCCGCCACCTTCTTCGTCTGCCCTGCCCTGATTGATGCGGGTCAATGGATCTGGACTTATGAGGTGCGCGAACGACTCAAAAGCTTGTCGCAAGAGCAACTGCGGGCGCTCGCTACGCGATGTTCCGGCAAGGCCTGCGATACGCTTGATGCCTTCGTAAGCTGGATGAAGAAGCAGCCCAATGCTGGCCGGCTCGAAGCTTTGGAAGCCGTTCGATCCGCGACTTCTTCATTCGAGATTACAGAAACGCACCGGCGAGAGTATGACCTTGCCTCCTGGGATGAACTGGCTGCGCTGGACAATCGGCTCATCACCATTGGCAGCCATACCCTAAGCCATCCCATTCTCTCCAGCCTCGCGGGTGGGGAACTAGATAATGAGCTCAAAGGCAGCAAGCAGGCCCTGCTGGCGAAAGGCTTGATGACAGAAGACAAAGCCTTTTTATGCTACCCCGATGGCAACCACGATAAGCGGGTGCTGGCCTGTGCCGAACGACACTACTCAGCAGCGTGCAGCACGAGAAAAGGTCTCATCGCCTCGACATCGCCTGTGTTTGCGATGCCAAGGATTGGCGCGAACTCTGCCTTGGAAGACGTGGCGTGGCGGCTGTGGCGACCAGCGGCTTAGCGCAGCTTCTCCAGGCGGTTGCGGGTCCACTCCACGCCGCGTTTCACGATCTCGTTGTTCGGGTCCACGGCAGCAAGACGAGTCCACCGTTTCTCCGCCGTGGCGAAGGATTTGCGGGCGGCTTCGCGGATCTTGGCGGCATCATTGAGCTGCGCGTGAATGCCATAGGAAAGGGCCAGTTGAATCTCCCACTCCTTCCGTTCCGCAGTCATCGTTTCGGGCAGATCCTTGACCAAATTTTCGAGGGCTATGATCGACTGATTAGCCTTGACGATGCCTTCCTTGGGCTTGCCAAGTTCGCCCATGATCTCGCCGATTTCGGCCACCAACTTGGCCTGCTCAAAGAGGTAGCGCCGGTTGTCCTTGTCATCGGCCACCACTTCATTGATCTGCTGGATCGCATCGGCCTTCTTTTTGTAGGCCTCGCCGGGACTGCCGCTGTCGCGTTCCAGGCTGGCGATGTCGCCCAGGTTACGGGCGAGCAAGTACTTGGCTTCATTCCAGTCAGGGTCTAGACGGGTCAGTTCATAGATGAGCTTTAGCGCTTCGGTGTGCGCATCAATCGCTTCCTTCGGAGTGAAGGCCTTGCCCACGACGTCCGCCAGTTCGGTGTAGGCTTCCGCTGTCACAATGGCCTGCTCTTGATTGCGGGGTGAACTGCCAGCCACCAGGGTCGCCATTTTTTCCACCGATGCGATTAGGATTGTCACGGAATCCTGAAGCTTGCCTGCATCGCGCAAGGCCAACCCGCGCTCCATCTCGGCCCGTGCCAGCAGGAAGGCTTCTTCAGGCATGAACTGACCGCCAATTTCCTTTTCATCTAGCGCGGCAGACACACGTTCCAAGGCCTTCGAACTTTCCTCGGCGTTGTTTTCCAAACGGCTGCGCATCCCATAATTGAACCATGCTTGCGCGGCTTCATACCTGGCGTTGCGGTCCTTCGGATTAGCTTGGATGCCGGGCTCGAGATTGGCAGTCGCTTCCTTGAG
>JAQGPI010000322.1 GCA_028293175.1 Verrucomicrobiaceae bacterium
CCTGCTTGGAATTGATTACCAGCGAATGGGCAGCGAGCAGCTTGTTGAGGTCATCCTTCTGGAATTCGACGTTCACCGGCACGCGGAACAAGTAAGGACCGCTCTGCGCGGGGCCCTTCATGCCGACGCTGTTCTTATCAGCCAAGCGGTCCTGAAGGCGGTCCACATTCAAGAGAGAGCCCTGAATGTATTCCTCGCGGGTGGTGTCCGAGCGGAACAGTTCGAGCGGTGTTTCCTTGGCGGTGGAGATGTTGTTGGCTTCCACCTCTGTTTTGAATTCGCGGTAGTTCAGGCTGATGGGCCGGGACTGGTAGGTGTGTGCGATATAACCAGCGCTAAGAAGCATCGCCGCCACGATGAAAAGCATGAACCCCCGCCAGTTGAATTGGGGGTCTTGAGTGCGGCGGCCGGGGCCTTCGCTGCGATTGCCATTGAGATCGTCGGACATGTCAGTATGTGAGAATTTACGCGCGTGGTAGCCGTTCAGAGTACACCCGCATGACTTAAATGCAAAAAAACCGTTTTCGACGGAAATTTGCCTTGGCAGCCAATGAACTGCCCCTTCGCCCTCTTTTTGGCCTCAAGCCTTGCAAATCAAGGCTTCCGCTATGGAGTTTGTTCTTTCCGGTAGGGCCATGCGTAGCTAGTGTTCGCCCTCCTTTCTATTTTCCTTTTCCAGAATGCGCCGCCCCGCCGCTGTGAAAACCGCCCTATTGCGACCAAGGGCGGCAGCATGCCCGCATCAGGGGGATCGCCCGCAAATGACGAAACTCGAATGGCGAATGACGAATCAATCTCCAAGGAAGGCACGGGCCGCTTAAAATTTTGAGGCTTGGGACTTCGTCATTGATTCGTCATTCGCCATTCGAGCTTCGTCATTGATTAAGCCCACACTCCCTTCCGGGCTCCCGACTAACCAATGATCGTCCTCGGCATCAACGCCTATCATGGCGACTCCTCCGCAGCCATCGTGCGCCATGGGAAAGTCATCGCTGCCGTGGAGGAGGAACGATTCCGACGCATTAAACACTGGGCGGGACTGCCCACGGAGGCGATCAAGTTCTGCCTTGCTGAGGCTGGCCTAAAATTTGGCGATCTAGAGCATGTGGCGATCAATTTGAACCCCCGGGTGAATCACCTGAAGCGGTTGATGTTTATCCTGAAACGATGGCCTGATCCGAGGCTGATCTGCGAAAGACTGCGCAAACTGAAGAAGACCCAGGGGCTGCACGAAGCGCTGTCTGCGGCCTTTCCAGGCGAGCGCATGCAGGCGCAGGTGCATCACATTGAGCATCATCTGGCGCACATCGCTTCCAGCTACCTGTGCAGTCCCTTCCAGGATGCGGTCAATCTTTCGGTCGATGGCTTTGGTGACTTCGCCTCTGCCGCCTGGGGCATGGGAACCGGCGGGCGCATGACGGTGGATGGCCGGGTGTATTTCCCGCATTCCCTGGGGATGTTTTATTCCGCTCTGACCCAGTACCTTGGCTTCCCGCATTTTGGCGATGAATACAAGGTGATGGGGCTGGCTCCCTATGGCCAGCCCACCTATCTCCCGCAAATGCGCAAGATCGTGCGGGTGCAGGGCGATGGCTCCTTCAAGCTGGGCCTGGAATACTTCCGCCACCATCGCGAAAATGTACCCTATTCCTGGGATAATGGCTCGCCCGAGGTGGGCACCTTGTTCGCCCCAGCATTGGACGACCTCCTGGGCCCGGCCCGCAAGGAAGGCGAGCCCTTGGAGCAGAAGCACAAGGACATCGCCCGTAGCATTCAGGCGATGTACGAGGAGGCATTCTTCGCACTGGTGAACAAGCTTCACAGCCGCTACGGCGGCGAAAATCTGACGCTGAGCGGCGGCTGCGCCATGAACAGCGTGGCGAATGGCAAGGTGCAGCGCCAGACCCCCTTTAAGCATGTGTACATTCAGAGCGCGGCCGGTGATGCCGGTGGCGCTATCGGCTCGGCTCTGGCGGCAGCGCAGCAATTGGGCGAGACCCGGCGCGAGCACATGAGCCACGCCTATTACGGGCCGGAGTACAGTGATACGGACTACCAGATCTTGTTACAAAATGATGGTGCGCGTATCAAGGTCGCAGGCTGCGAGATCATTCATTACAAGGATGTTGCCCAGCTCTGCCAGGACACCGCCGCAGCGATCAGCGATGGCAAGGTCATTGGCTGGTTCCAAGGCAGGCTGGAATGGGGTCCACGCGCGCTCGGCAACCGCTCCATTCTGGGCGATCCACGACGGGCCAACATGAAGGATATTCTCAACGAGAAGATCAAGCGCCGGGAATCCTTCCGCCCCTTCGCACCCAGCATCCTGCGGGAGGAAGTCTCGAACTGGTTCGAGCAGGAGGCGGATGTGCCTTTCATGATGCAGGTCTTCCAAGTGCGTGAAGACAAGCGCGCCGTCATTCCGGCCACCACTCACGCCGACGGCTCCGGCCGCCTGCAAACCGTCCATGCCGAAACCAATCCGCGCTACCACGCCCTGATCTCCGCCTTCCGCGACATCACCGGCGTGCCAATCATCCTCAACACCTCGTTCAACGAAAACGAACCCGTCGTCTGCCGTCCGCAAGAAGCCCTCGATTGCTTCCTGCGTACGAAGATGGACGTGCTGGTGCTCGGCGATTGGATGGTACGTCGTTGAGTCCATAGCGCCTACATTCCCACAGTGACCTCTTCACCTGAACTCATCATCGAAGCCGGCAAGTCCGAGGCTCATTACTGGCGCGATCTCTGGCGCTACCGTGAGTTATTCGGCTTTCTTGCGTGGCGCGACATCCTGGTGCGCTACAAGCAGACGGCGATTGGCGTTGCCTGGGCCGTCATCCGTCCCCTGCTCACCATCATCATCGGCGCGGGGATCTTTGGTGGGCTGGCCAAGCTGCCTTCCGACGGTGTGCCCTATCCCGTGATGGTCTGCGCAGGCACGCTGCCGTGGTACTTCTTTTCCAGTGCATTGAGTGAATCGGCCAACAGCCTGGTGGGCAATGCGAACTTGATTTCCAAGATCTATTTCCCGCGCATGATTTTGCCCGCTAGCTCAGTGGTGGTGGCGTTCGTCGATTTCGCCATCTCGCTTGTGATCCTGGCCGGGCTCATGGCCTGGTATCACGTCTGGCCCACATGGCGTTTGGTCACCCTGCCGTTGTTTATTCTGCTGGCTTTCATCAGCGCCATGGGGCCGGGGTTGCTGTTCACCGCGCTGAACGTGAAGTACCGCGACTTCCGCTACATCATTCCTTTTGTGGTGCAGTTCGGGCAGTTCGTTTCCCCCGTGTTCTACAGCACGACCGCGATTCAAGAAAAGTACGGCGACATGGGTCGCATCCTTATTGCCATGAATCCCATCGTTGGAGTGATCGATGGCTTCCGCTGGGCCCTGTTCGGCACGACGCCATTGCATTGGGAAAGCTTCATCATTTCCACCGTTCTGAGCCTGCTTCTATTCGCGCTCGGAGTGTGGTACTTCCGCAAGACAGAGCGTTCCTTTGCGGATGTGATATGAGCACGCAACGCCGTCCTTGGCACCGTTGCATCCTCGCTCCCATTAGGAAACCGCTGCCCCTGGCCTCATGAAGCCCCTGGTACCCGTCTCAGCCCTGCTGCCCACCCGCAACCGCGCCCCCCTGCTGGCCCGCTTCCTTCAATCCCTTGCCGAGCAGACAGTGTCACCCGCTGAAATCGTGATTTGCGATGCCTCTGATGACGGCTCCACTGAGACAGTGGTGAATGCGGCGCGCGCGGCCTGGAGTGATACCCGCGTGCAATGGACCTATCAACGCGCCCAGCGGAGAGGACTCGCTCCACAACGCAACCAGGCTGTAGCCAGTGCCAGCCAGACCTTTGTCTGGTTCCTTGATGACGATATCATCCTTGAACCCGAATGCCTGGAAGTGCTGCACCATGTCGCTGCCAGTGATGAAGGTGTGGGCGGAGTGACCGCCACCATCACCAATCAACCCTATCTGCCCCCCGGCCCGTATGTGCGCGGCCTCATGCGTTGGTTTGAACGCAGCCGCGAGCGCGAAACCTACGCCTCTGCCTGCGTCGGCCCAGGCTGGACGTTTTATCCGGATGCCTCGGCCAACATGCCAGCGACCATGCCTGCGGAATGGATATGCGGTGGTTGCTCACTCTACAGGAAGGCAGCCCTCCCCTCTCCCGCGGTGCCTGACCACTTCGAAGGCGGCGCGATCGGCGAGGATCTCGCCGCCTCCTTGCATGTGGCGCGGCAGTGGAAACTTCTGCATGCTCGCGATGCACGCTGCTTCCATGACAGCCAGGGCGGCGACCACAAACGCAGCCCTTTCAAACTCGCCGAGCAAGGGCTGCGCAATCGTTACTACATCATGACGCGGGTGATGGGCCGCCGCAGCCTGCGGGACCATTTTGATTTCGCCCTCATGCTGGCCTTCGGTCTTGTGAGCCTGCTGCGCCATCCGTCCCAATGGATGGAGGCGTCCGCAATCTTCGCCGGATATCTGAAGGGTGCCTGGCGCCAGTTTTTCGCCACCGCGCATGGATGAGGCCGCCATCAGCATCAGCAACCTGGGCAAACGCTACCGGCTGCGCCAGCAGTCCACCCAGCGGTACACCGCGCTGCGTGATGTGATTCAGCAGGGTGTGAGACAGATCATCACCCGTTCATCACGATCTGGAAACAAGGCGGCGGGCGAAGAATTCTGGGCGCTCCAGGACGTATCGTTTGAGGTGCGGCGGGGGGAGGTCATCGGTGTGATCGGGCGCAACGGAGCAGGCAAATCGACTCTCTTGAAACTGCTCTGCCGCATCACCGCACCCACCACGGGACGCATCGCACTTCGAGGCCGTGTGGCCTCCCTTCTGGAGGCGGGCACGGGATTCCATTCGGAATTGACCGGGCGTGAAAACATCTTTCTTAACGGTGCCATCCTAGGCATGACGAAGTCTGAAACGTCTTCCCGGTTTGATGAGATCGTGGCCTTCGCCGAGGTGGACCGCTTTCTTGACACACCGGTGAAGCATTACAGTTCAGGCATGCACATGCGGCTTGCCTTTGCTGTCGCAGCCCACCTGCGGCCCGACATTCTGGTGGTGGATGAAGTGCTGGCCGTGGGCGATGCCGCCTTCCAGCAAAAGTGCCTGCGCAAGATGGACTCGGCCGTCGCTGCCGAAGGGGTGACCGTGATCTTTGTAAGCCACAACATGGACTCCGTGCTGAGGCTGGCCACACGATCAGTGGTCCTGGAAGCAGGCCGGGTAAGATTTGTCGGCGGCACCAAGGAAGGCGTGGACCTGTATGGCAGCCACCTCGCGGCGCAGGGTGCCGAGCTTGATCTCTCCGCCAGCCCGCGTCCCGGGCATCTTCGCGGCCAGGCGCTGCTGCTTCGGGCCCTTCCGGCAGCCACAAGCACGCAGGGCTGGACCTTTCCGTTTGGCGAAAACATTGCCTTTCAGGTGGATGTGAACGTGCTCGCTCCTTTGCGGGATGTGAGCCTGGGCGTGGGCCTTTTTGCCGCCACCGGCACCGAGATTGCCTCCATGCAGAGCGCCCACTCGCTGGCCTTGCCCACCCTGCCGCCAGGCCGCCATCGCATGAGTGTGGAATATCGCGGCCTGCGGCTCGTTCCTGGTGTCTATACTCTCGGCATTGGCCTTCAGTCCGAGCGTGGACTGGAAGACTACCTGCCACAGGCGCTGCAATTCACTGTCGCCTCTAACACCGCCTCCGCGGCCATGCACACGGACACCTTCCGGGGATTCACCGTGCCAGAAACGCACTGCACCCTCTCCAGCCTTGATTGAGGTGATAAAGGCCATCATCAGAAATACATTGCGTCCTTTGGGCCTGCAATTGACAAGCCTTCCCGACCACCCGGTGAAGGGGGGCCGGCTGCAATTCGGCCCCTACGAGATCAAGACGGACAATCGTGAACTCATCCGCTCCTATCGCGATTTTCCCCTGACCAATTCGGTGATTGCAAGAGTGGTGGCTGCCATCGCCAAAGATGAGCCAACTCTGTCGATGATCGACGTGGGCGCGAACTGCGGCGACTCCACTGCCATCGCCAAAACAGCACACGATCTCCCCGTCCTTTGCATCGAGCCGGACGAGCACCTCTACGGCCAACTCCAAGACAACCTGCGGCAGTTCAGCCACATCACGCTTGTGCGTCAGTATCTGGGCGAACAGAACGCCGTCGGAAAATTTGATGTGACCAAGACCGGCTGGAACAACACGCTGGTGAGCCCAACCGATGGTGCGACATCAGTCATTGATTTCAAGACGCTGGATGAAACCGTTCGTGACTGGACCTACCTCAATCAAGTCCGCTTTTTGAAGTGTGATACCGAAGGCTTCGATGTGCGGGTTTTGCATGGTGCGCGAAAGCTTCTGACCGACCGGCAGCCAGTGGTGCTCTTTGAGTACAACCGCGATAGCATGACTGGGTGCGATGAGGATGGTTTTCGGGTCTTCGATTATCTCCGCGAAACGGGCTATGGCCCGGTGCTTTTCTATGATGCCTACGGCCGCTTCATCGCAGCGGCGGACCTTGGCAGCACTGAGCTGATGCGTGATTTCCACGACTATGCGGAAGGACTCAAGGGCAAGGTGCTGTATTACGATGTGCTGGCGTTTGCGAAGAAGGATGCGGCTCTGGCCGCCGGTTTCATTCATGCGGAGCGAACCTTCCGGCGTGGGGACGGCCAACCCTTGAACCCGCAGTGACCACATGGCTGTCCAATCTCCATTCATGGCTGAAGCTGGTGCGCCTGCGTTTGGCTCGCGCTCCCCTTTTGATCGTGGAACGGCATGGCGGCATCGGCGATCTGCTATGCGCGCTGCCAGCCGCAGCCGCGCTGAAGCAACGGCATCCGGGTGCGCGCCTTCTCCTACTCACAGCCCGGGCCTTTGTGCCACTGGCGGAGCTCTCCGGCATCGCCGATTGTATGGTGCCGTCAGAAACACGAGGCCTTTCACGGCTGAGGCGCTGGCTGCACCCAATATTGGACGTTTATCCCCTGCTGCCGGACGAACAAACGCCCCCCAAGCCTCGCACGCAGATTCACCTGATCGACGAATTTGCCCGCCTTCTTGGCGTTCAGGACGAAGCACTGCTATACCGCAGCCTAACACCTTCAAGCAGGGACATCGCCACCGTCAAATCATGGCTCGCGCAGGATGGCATTTTAGGCCGGTCATTAGTCGTCGTACACACCGGGCCCACGTGGCCGGTGAAGCAATGGCCGCTTGAGCATTGGGCCGCTCTCACCAGCTGGTTTCAGAAGGAACAGGGAATGACAGTCATTCAAACAGGTGCCGAGGTGCATGCAGGCTCGCACGGCGTGCAAGCCCCGCGCATTACTGGCGTGCTCGACTGGATCGGACGCCTCACGGTCACGGAGACACTCGCGCTCATCGCACAGGCCAGGCTCTTTGTGGGCGTTGACTCCGGCCTGCTCCACCTTGCCTGCGCCGCCGGGACACCCGCCGTGGGATTGTTTGGTCCCACAAGTCCTGAATGCATCCTGGCCCCCGTGCCCAGAGCGAAAGGCGTAAAGGTAGAGGCCCTTGATTGCATCGGCTGCCACCACCATCCCGCAGGCCCGCAACACTGGCGCACCGGCTGCCCGCGCGACATCCGCTGCATGCGGGATCTGAGCGTTGATACGGTGTATCAGCAAAGCCTCGCATTGCTTGCATGAGCGCGCCCCTTTCCATCCTCATGGTCATCCCTTCGCTGGCGGTCGGCGGCGCGGAATGGGCGTTTGTGCGGCTCGCCAATGCCCTGGGGGAAAAGCACAACGTCACCGCCTACGTGCCCTATCGCTGCAACTCAGCGCCCGCCCTCATTGGTGCCTTAAAGGGCGTCAAACTCCGGTCGCTGCCCCTGCCGCATCCATTTTTCCACAAGGCCTTTTACAAGCTGTCGCTCACCTTGCAAAAGGCCCTTCCCGCCTTCGATCTGGAGCAAAGCCTGCACTCCCTGGTGCTGCGCCTGCTGCATCACGCCGCCCGCTTCGATGTGGTGAATCCGCATCTGCGCAGCGGCACCCTCATGGCCTGCCGCGCCTTTCGAAACACAGCACTGCCCATTGTCGAGAACGACCACGGCGACTATGCCCTGCTCACAAAGGAAGACCCCGGACTTCAGCGCCATCAATGGCTGATGGAAAGGGTAAACGCCGTCATTTGCCCCTCGCAGTACAACGCCGCCTTGATCGCTCGCTTTCCCTGGCATCCCGGCTTTCAGCAAACGGTGATCCCCTACCCCATGCCTGCGCCGGAGCCTGTCACTCCGCGTCTCGATCCCACCTTCACCTTCGGCATGGTGGCACGTGGCATTGTGGAAAAAGGCTGGGCCGAAGCCATCGCGGCCTTCCGTCTGGTACGCCAGCGCACCACCCTTCCCCTGCGCCTTGTGCTTGTCGGTGGCAGTCCCTATCTGGACACCTTGAAACAAACCGTGGCCCAGGATGAACCTATTGTTTTCACCGGTTACCAGGAGCATCCTGCCGACTGTATCAGCGCCTTCGATGTCGGCCTCCTGCCCAGCTATTTCACCGGCGAAAGCCTCCCCTGGTCCGTGATAGAGTGTCTCATACACGGCAAACCTGTGAGCGCCACCGATGTGGGCGGCATCCCGGAAATGCTGGAAGGCCCGAATGGCCCCTGCGGCATCCTGGTCCCCCTCGCGCCGGAGACAGGCCGGGCCAGTATCGAAGTGCTCGCCGCAGCCATGCAAAACTTGGCTGAAGATGAGGGGCTGCGCAACGCCCTGGCTGCTCGCGCGCTCCTATCTGCCCGTCGCTATCACGCTGGCACCTGCGCCAGCGCCTGCGCCCAGTTCTTCAGCCGCGTTCAGGCCTCGCTGCTTTCAGTCGCCAAGCCTCTCAGCAGCCCGCCCGCTGTTTGCAACGTCATCTGACCCTTTAGATTCGCTCCATGTCAGATGCCATCATCATCGCCGAGAACATCGGCAAGCGCTATGTCCTCAACCATCAGGCTTCGGGCGGCGGCTACCAGCGGTTCAGCGAGGCCATCGTTCAATCGGCCAAAGGCCTGATCCAGCGTTCTCGCAAAGATGAGCGCAGGGCGGCGACAGAGGATTTTTGGGCGCTCAAGGATGTCTCCTTCGAAATCAAACGCGGCGAAGTCGTCGGCATCATTGGCCGCAACGGGGCAGGCAAGAGCACCTTGCTCAAGATCCTTTCCCGCATCACCGAGCCCACTACTGGCCGCATCACCCTCAAAGGCCGTGTCGCCTCACTTCTGGAAGTCGGCACCGGTTTTCATCCCGAGCTCTCCGGCCGCGAAAACATCTATCTCAATGGCGCTATTTTGGGAATGGCCCGGGCCGAAATCAAAGCCAAGTTCGACGAGATTGTCGCCTTCGCGGAGATTGAAAAGTTTCTCGATACCCCGGTCAAACGTTACAGCAGCGGCATGTACGTGCGCCTCGCCTTCGCCGTCGCCGCCCACCTTGAGCCCGAGATTCTAATTGTCGATGAAGTGCTCGCCGTCGGCGATGCCCAGTTTCAAAAGAAGTGCCTGGGCAAGATGCAGGATGTAGCGCAGGGCGGACGGACGGTCTTGTTTGTCAGCCACAACATGACGGCTGTTGAAGCGCTTTGCAATAGGGCCATCCTCTTGAACTCAGGCACTGTCAGTGAAATAGGACCAGCAAAGGAAGTGCTGAAGCATTATCAGCTTGTTCAAACTTCCTCAAAGTTAGGCAGATCTCATGCGGCTTTTCAGATTGACGCCTCGCTTTTCCTCCAATCACTCTCCTGCATCCCTGCAGTTCTTGATTATGGAGAATCGTTGCAAATCGATCTTGAACTCACTTCCCCTTCGACTGCTATACTAACGGAGCTATCGCTCCTTTTCTATAACGAAACAGGGCAACGGGTAGCCATAGCGGATCTGCGCAGCACTTCAAATGTTCATCCTATTACTCCTGGCAACCCGTGCGTATGGCGGGTGAAAATCAAGACATTGAATCTTGTGGAAGGCACTTATTCCCTGGGGCTCTTCTACCGCTCGACGCTCTCTCGGGGAGATCATTATGACTTGGCCAGCATTACTATCCTGCCACGACCCAGCAATGGCAATATCGTTCCATATGCCGCCCATTATCGAGGAAGTCTCGAACTCGACTATGATTTCGTCCAAATAAGCGCAGACAAACAAGCTCCATCTAACATTTCCACCGGGTCCTTTTAATGTCCGCCCCTTACCAATTCCCTTTGCCGCTAAAAAACTATTCGTCGTTTGTTTCTTCTTTCTTTGTCTCCTACATCCGCAGCCCTGACCATCCTTCTAAGATCCGCCTCATCCGCATCCTTCAGAATCTTCTGGGAAGAAAACGCCTCATAGCGCCCACCATCCATGGATTCCGCATGGCACTTGATGACGCTGACTATGTGCAACGTTGCATCTTGCATACTGGGGATTGGGAGCCCGAAATCTCCACCCTGCTATGGAATGAAATCACCCCGGAGGACGTTTTCTACGACATGGGTGCCAATATCGGATTTTACCTCTGCCTTGCATTGCAGCGCGGTGCTAAAAGGGCCGTGGCATTTGACCCTGACCCCACCAATGGCCCATTATTGATCTCAAATTTGGGGCTGAATCACTTTAGCGACGACCTTTATAATTTTCAACCAGTAGCCCTCTCCAACAAGCCGGGTACTTCGTCGTTTAAAACCGCCCCCCATGGTAACATGGGCATTGGTACTCTTACAGCAAGCCATGACCCTGACCTTCTCCAAGTGCCAGTAACGACGATTGACCGCTTTCTTACTGAGACATCTGAGCAGCCGCCGACAGTAATGAAAATCGATGTCGAGGGCTGGGAGGACAAAGTGTTGCAGGGTTCTCTAAAAACCATCCAGGATCACCGTCCTAAGCTTATCGTCGTGGAGGCAGATTGCGGATCAAAGGGAGAAATCCTGTCGCATGATCTCATCGAGTTATTCCAAAACTGCCGGTATCATCTGACTCCAATTGGTCCTCATGACACCAAAGGAAACTACGTCGCGCGTCCCTTATAATAAATCGATTTTGCTACGTGAAAAGCTGCACCATCTCCGTCCTCATCACCTACTTTAACGAGAAGGAGATGTTGACGTCCTGCTTGACCACACTCCTCCAGCAGAATCCGCTGCCGGATGAAGTTCTCATTTACGACGACGCTTCTACAGAGCCGCCTCAGCCCTACCTGCCCGCTGGTCTGACATGCCGGGTGATACGAGGAGAAGAAAACCGGGGACCGGCTTACGGGCGCAACATTTTGCTGCAAGCAGCCACGGGGGAATATGTGCATTTTCACGACTCTGACGACTGGTTTCACCCCGATTGGTGGCAGCGAGTCCGGCAGGTGATTCAGGAAACAGGCGTTCCTGTGGTTTTCACCGAAATAGCATCATCTAGAGAGAATGCACCGCGCTATGATAATGAAGTCCTGGGGCTTCGCAGTTTACATGCAGACCCTGACTTGGTGCGGTTCTGCCTGCGCGGATTCATGCTTGTTCCTAGCGGCACTTATAAACGCGAGCTACTTCTCTCAATGGGCGGCTATGACGCCGGACAGTGGCAGTCAGAGGATTTTGACTTTCATGTGCGCCTGGCTGCGACCAAGCCACTCTACGAGACTATATTGTCGCCCCTCATTTCGATACGAATTCGACCTGAGGGCCGCAGTAACAACTGGCTTGGGACGTGGCGGGACGCGCTCAGGTCGTGTATCGCCATGCAAGCCGTCCTTCCTGAGGAGTATCATCATGAGCTTGCCAATACCACAGCACACTTCGCCGCTCAACTCTACCGAACGGGGGACAAAGAAGCCGCCAAGAGAGGATTCCAAGCAGCAAGGGCCCTCAGCACCCTGACTTTCCCGAATGAAAGCCTTCTGTACCGTGTTATTGCCATGATCGCCGGACCTATCCTGGCCGAGAAGGCGGGTCGCTGGTATCGCTTGATCCTCCCCCCATTCTTGCGCAGAAGCGTGCGGAAGCTGATCCCCCTTATTTGATATTCGCATGAAGTGGCAAGTTCGTCCTCGAACAGGAAGCAAGTAACGTTCCCTCATCATAGAATCTCCTTCATTCATGCCTCATACATCCTCGTTTCTGGGACGTCTGGCACTGCGCTTCATATCCCGGCCTCTGGCTCGCTGGAAACAAAGCCGGTTACCTGATGACGATGTCATCATCAAATTATGCGGATTCACCATGAGGATTTTCAGTCCTCGTTCCAACCGAATTGGCACCGCCCTTTACCTTCAGGGAATTTGGGAACCTGAAGTTACCGGAGCCTTCCGTGCGCTGATCAAACCAGGAGATACGGTATTCGATATCGGCGGTGATGCAGGGTACTACACTTTGTTATTCAGCAAATGTGCCGGTGAAAAGGGCAGGGTCGTGGTGTTCGAGCCCATTCCCAAAGCGCAGGAACGCATCAAAGAGAACATCGCCCTCAACGGCTTTTCCAACTGCACCCTGGTGACCGAGGCACTGGGGAGTAAATCCGGCTCCTTTGTGCTGGAGCGTCCGTTCGAGGATTCTCGGATCAATTTGACGAAATCTGCCGCTGGCGAAGGCGACATCACGGTGCAGGTGGAGCGCTTCGACACGCTGGCAGAACGCCTCTCCCTGCCGGTGCCCGATCTTGTGAAGATCGATGTGGAGGGCGCGGAACTGGAGGTGCTGCGGGGCATGGAAGGCCTGGTGGCGGATCACCACCCCGCTTTCGTGATCGAACTTCACCCACAGTTCCTGCCGCAATTTAATGCCACGGTGGACGATGTCTTGGGCTGGCTGCGGCAACGGGGTTACCATCTCACGGCCCTTGATGCCGGAGAGATCAGCACCAGCGAGGCCACCACTTTCCTGGCCCAGGTTTTGAAATAGCCGCAGATGCCGCAAGTATCGATCATCATTCCCGCTTACAATGCGGAGCGCTGGCTGCCTGAAACCCTGGAGAGCGTGGCAGCGCAGGAGATCGCGGACTTGGAGGTGATCATTGTAAACGACGGCTCCACGGATGGCACGGCGGCCTATGTGGAGAAGCAGTGGCCGCAGCACAGGCTGATAAGCACGGCCAACAAGGGAGTGAGCCACGCCCGCAATCTGGGCACTTCCCTGGCCACTGGCGAATTTGTCCAGTACCTGGATGCTGATGACCTGCTCGCACCCGGCAAGCTGGCGCGCCAGATAAGTATCCTTATCGCAGAGCCAGAAATCGACGTTGTGTATTCAAACTGGCAGCGCTTGATACAGCATGAGAATGGCGTTTTCGCATCAGGCGAAAAAGTCGAGCGCACCATCGGCGAAGTCGATCCCGATCCCCAGCTCGCCTTTTTTTCCGCCTTTTGGTGCCCCACTGCGGCCTACCTTTATCGTCGTCATTTCCTGTCCAAGGTGGGCGAGTGGAAGGAATGGCTGCCCGTGGCCCAGGACGCCCGCTTTGCCTGGGACTGCGCCAGAGCGGGAGCACGATGGCGGCATGATCCGCACATAGGCGTGCTCTATCGTCAGCATCATACGGGGTCAGTTTCCACCCGCAGCCGCCTCGCCTTTCTCAAAGACTGCTGGGCCAACACCCTGGATATCGAACGGATTTGGATCGCCGAAGGCACTTTCAAAGAAGGCCGTCGCGCCGCCATCCTTGGCTCCTGTGAGAACCTTGCCCGCGCGTTCTTTGAACTCGACCAAGCGTTGTTCGAAGAAGTCTACGCCCACATGATTGCGCTGGACCCGGCGTTCCGGCCCACGGGCACCGTTTTGCCGCTCCTCACCTCGCTGCTCGGTTATCGCAAGGCCGAAACGATTGCCCTGTTCTACCGCCGCCTGAAGCGGTTGGGCCGCCCCGGGATGAAGGCTCTCACCTAGCTCGGTCGCCCCCGCACCATTTGCCGATGAATTTGCTCTACACCTTCGAACAGACGTGCGTGCGGCTTCGCCACAGCTCTCTTTTCAAGCAGGCGGCCCCGCTGTGGAATGTCCTGCGTCCGGTCTATGACGGGGTGCTTGGCATCCTTGGCAGCAGAGGCCTGGAACGTCATATCAATGGCACTGATACCATCCGCGTTATCCCGGAACTGCGGGGCGTTCAGGAAACCTACGAGCCCGAGGTGTGGGCCTTGCTGATGCCTAAATTGGGGCCTGGATCGCGAGTGATCGATGTGGGGGCCCATGTGGGGCTGTACGCGGTTGCCATGGGCAATCGCGTCCGCCCTGGTGGCAGGGTGCTGGCTGCGGAGCCGGACCCGGGGAATGTCTCCTTGCTCCGCCGGCAGATCGCTTTGAACGACCTTGAAAGCATAGTGACGGTGCTGCCCGCGGCCCTCTCTGATCGCAGTGGCGCGGCGACATTATCTACACGGGGAATTGAATCCCGCGTCACCACTTCCGCCGACTGGGGCACCGGCTCAATGACCATCGCCCTGCAAACGCTGGATGAAGCCACGGCGGGGGAATGCTGGAATCTCCTGCTCATCGATGTGGAGGGCTTTGAGGAAAAGGTCCTCCGCGGCGGCCGTGCACTGCTGGCCGATCCCGTGCGCAGGCCTCAGACCGTGCTGGTGGAAGTGCATCCCTACATCTGGGATGAGCCAGGCACTACCTCCGACTCCTTGCTGCACGAGCTGAAGCAGCATGGTTATGCCGTACACTTCCTCGACGGCGGCGAAGTGACCCACATCGAGAACTACGGTCACATCATTGCCACGATTCCAGCGCGGGCCTGATCACCCTTTCTTCCCCCTCCCATGAGCTTCCCAGCCTCCAACGCCGACATCGAACCCTGTCTGACTGTGGTCATGCCAGTTTACAATGAGGGCAAGACCGTGGCCGAAGTAGTGGCGCGGGTCCTCGCCCAGCGTCCCGTCAAGGAACTGATTATCGTGGATGATGCCTCGCGCGATGACACGTGGCTGCAACTGCAACAATGCGCCGCCAACGATCCGCGCATCCGTCTTCTCCAGCATCCTCAGAATCAGGGAAAGGGGGCGGCTTTGCGCACAGGCTTTGCGCACGTGTCCGCACCTTATGTCCTGGTGCAGGATGCTGATCTGGAGTACGCGCCGGAAGAGTACCACATCCTTCTCGGTCCCATGCTTTCGGGCAATGCGGATGTCGTCTATGGCTCTAGGTTTGGTGGCTCCATGTCTCATCGTGTCCTCTACTTCTGGCACGCCGTAGGCAACCGGATGCTCACCTTGTTTTCCAACATCACCACCAACCTGAACCTCTCCGACATGGAGACCTGCTACAAGCTGTTCAGAAGTGAGGTGTTGAAACGTTTCACCATCGAAGAAAATCGCTTCGGCTTTGAGCCCGAGATCACGGCAAAGATCAGCCGTTTCAACCTCCGCATCTACGAAGTGTCCATTTCCTACTTCGGCAGGACCTATGCCGAAGGCAAGAAGATCGGCTGGAAAGACGGCTTCAGCGCCCTTCGCTGCATCATCAAATACGGACTGTTCCGCTAGCCGCCCGCATGAGTTCACAACCCAACGCAACCGCTACCAACGCCTCGTTTGAATTCCAGGCGCTGGCAGAGGCGGTCAATTACCGCCGGGCACTGATGAGTGAATTCGGCCCCTTTCTGCGTGGCAGTGTGCTCGAAGTGGGGGCTGGGATCGGCCAGACCACCAGCCAGATTGCCCAATTACAGGCAGTGACCACGCTTTACGGGGTCGAGCCTGACCACGATCTCGCGGCGGAATTTCGGCGTCAGCTTCCCGCCATTCCGCTGACCGAGGGCACCGTCGCTGATTTCTCGGTCCCAGCGGTCGATGCCATCATTTCCGTGAACGTCCTCGAACACATCGAAGACGACTTCGCTGAATTGCAGCGCTACCAGCGCCTGCTCGTCTCCCGGGCTGGCTGCCTGTGCCTGTTTGTCCCCGCCCGCCAGGAGATCTATGCGCCCCTGGACCGGGACTTTGGCCACTTCCGCCGGTACGCAAAGCCCGCCCTCGCCGCCCTCCTGGCCAAGGCAGGTTATAAGGTCGAGCATCTTCACTATTTCAACTTCACCGGCTACTTTGCCTGGTGGCTGAGCTTCCGCCTGCTGGGCAAACGTTCCTTTGATGCACGTGCCGTGCGCTTCTATGACCGCGTGATCTTCCCCCTGGTCCACACCATGGAATCGAAGGTCTGCCGTCCACCTATTGGTCAAAGCCTTCTCGCCATTGCCCGCGCGATTCCCTGATCCTCCTGTGACGACTCTTTTGCCCTCCAGCACGACGTTCCGCAGCCCTGCACCGGTCCTGGCGGGACTATTCACCATCATCGTCGCCTGCCTTCTACAGCACCGCATTGGTATCACCGATGTGGATGCGGAGAACTATCTTCTCGGGGCACGATCACTTGCCCTGGGGCAGGGTTATGTCGATGATTTCGGCATTCCGCTCAATCACTGGCCGCCCGGATACTCTTTGCTGCTATCCTGGTGGCCAGACCCTAAATTTGGGGCCCTCGTGATCAACATGGCCTGCCTCGGACTGGCCGTAGCGCAGACGCTGGTGCTGGCGAGTAGGATGGGATGGGGCCGGGCCCACAGTCTGGCGCTGAGCCTCGCTCTCGGTTTTGGCCTTTACCTCAGCATCGCACAGTTTTCCAAGCCGGACATTCTCGGCTATGTGGTCTTTCTAGCCGCGATCCTCAGCTACTCCGGCGGCACTTTCAAAGGCCGGGTGCTCGGCTGCGTCCTGTGTTCTTTGCTCATCCCCTTCAAGCTCATCGCCGTCACTTTCGCACCCGGCATTTTGCTGGCCGAGCTCATCCATTTCGGCCCCCGGCCCTTCTTCAAGACCCGTTGGCGCGAGGTCATGATCGCAGGGCTCGCCTGGGGTATCTGTCTGGGAGGGCTTCTGTGGTACAACGCTCTCACGCTTAAAACGGCCACACCCGACAGCTACGCAGCCGCCTCCCTTCACTCCGTGCTTGCTGAAGTGGTCCGTTTCTTCAGTGACCTTTTCAGAAGCGGCCTGGCCTTTTGGTATGGCTCCATCCGCGCTTCTTCTGTGATTACCCCGTTCACCATCGTTGCGGTTTTGGGTCTTGCCTGCTTGTTATCGCTTCGGCGCAGCAATGGCTGGAGCCTCACCTTTAAAAGGGGGGTGGCCATCCTGGCCTTCTGCTGGGGACTGGAGTTTTACCGCATCTACTTTGCGAATCCGCGGCTGATGGGCTACGGCATGATCCTGATGCTCATCGGCATGCAGCCGCTTCCCAAAAGCACTCCCCTGTGGTGTGCCTATGCTGCCGCCACAGTGGCCCTGGCGATTGACAATCATGTCTCCGTCAACAGTCTGGGCCTCAATCATCCCGTGTATGAATCCAGTGCCATCGAGGCTGCGGCCCACCTGCCGCCCAATGCGACTGTCTATTCAAACTCGTACCGTTTGCTCGACATCCATGCCCACCGTCGCAGCATCCCCGTATCGAGCCTGAATGGTCTTCCGCCCGGTGCCTGGTACTGGCACGCTGATCTGCCCAACTACGACGCCATCATGCGGCCCATCAATCCGCTTCCTGCCAGAGACGATTCCTGGCAGGAGCAGGCCAGACTCTCTGGCGGCATCCTCTTTCGCAAAAGCCAGTGATGAACTTTCGCAACCTGGACATGCTGCGCGCCTGTCTGGCTCTCATGGTGCTGCTTGGGCATGCACGCTGGCTGCTGTGGATGCCCTGGCACGAATGGAAAGCCCTGCCCCATGCGACCTATGAATGGGCGCTGGCAGCCGGATTCAGCGTGTTTCGTTTCGGCAGCCAGGCTGTGACAGTGTTTTTTTCGCTGAGCGGTTTCTTCATCCACTTCAGGGCCGCAGCAGCCGCAGCCGCCTCACCTCATGGACAGGCAGTATTTTCTTCCAAGCAGTTTTTGCAACGCCGCGCCCGGCGTATCTCGCCGCCTTACTATGCAGCCCTGATTTTTGGCCTGCTGCTGGACACGGCTGGCAGGCACTTTTTTCCCGAAGTTTATACTGCCGCTACCAGTGACGCTCTGATTAATGAGAATTTTCAACACTCAGGCTTCACATTGGAGTCGGTCACTCCCGCGATCCTGGCGCAACCAGGCCTGCTGGGCTGGCATTTCGGCAGCAATGGACCGCTGTGGTCCATAGGTTACGAAGTGTTTTACTATGCTATCTATCCCCTCTTCATGGTCGTGTGGATGCGCAGCCGTTGGCTGGCGTATAGGGGCGGTCTGGCGCTTAGTGCAAGCTGCTGGTTCTGGCCCCTGGCAGGCTGGTGGTCCGCCATGCTTGTTTTGTACCCCATCTGGCTTGCGGGGGCACTACTTGCGGAATGGCTTGCCGCGCACAGGCACCGTCCACTTCCCAAGGCGTGGTTTTGGGGAATGCTGGTGATCTCAGCAGGTTCGCTGGCCTGGACAGAACTACCCCTCGCTAAATCGCTACCCTTCCTCCATGTGCCGGTGAGGATGCTGATGGGTGCGAGCACCATTGCCGTTTTTGCAGCCTTGCCCTCCCGGCTGTTGGATACAAACGCCGGGCGTCTTCTAGAGTGGCTGGGCATTCGCTCCTACAGCCTTTACATTTTCCACTTCCCCGTGCTCGTGCTGCTTTCATCCGCCGTTTTCCATCTCCTGGGAGCCCGTCCTGCCCACGGCTGGTTTGCCGCAGCAGCCGCGCTCCTTGCCGCACTCGCTGGCCTCGCAGCCTTTTCCCTGGTGGAACGTCACTTCCTCCCGGCCCGCCAAGATACCCAACCAGCCTCCCCTTGAAATCGCGGGAGCGGTTTTGCTACGATCTCATTATGCTGTCCAAACTTAAGTTTCTTGTCACTGAGTCTATCCAGCAATGGCTGCGTCACCGCGGTCGCGAAGTGGTTCGCTGGCCGCTCGCCGAACACTTGGTCAAGAACGGCATTTCGATGGTCATAGATGTCGGTGCCAGCACCGGGGGTTACGCGGCGGGATTGCGCAGCACCGGCTACAGGGGGCGCATCGTCTCCTTCGAACCCCGTCAGGAGGCTTTCCGCATTTTGTCCCGGAGTTCGGAGCAGGATGCGTTGTGGGAAGCGGAGCGTCTGGGCATCGGCGAGCATCCTGGCAGTGCCACCATTCAAATCTCCTCCAATGGTGACAGCAGCTCCCTGATGCCAATGCTGGAAAAACATCTGAGTGCCGCGCCCTCAGTGCAAACCATTGGAACCGAAGAAGTCATCATCCAAACCCTGGACGAGGTATTCGAGCGCCTGTGTAAAAAGGAGCAACACGTTGCCCTCAAGATCGACACTCAGGGCTATGAAATGAGCGTCCTTCGCAGTGGCAAAAGTTGCCTCTCGCGGGTGAAACTTCTACAGATCGAGCTATCCCTCGTCCAGCTCTACGAGGGACAGCCGGTAATTGAGGAAGTCATCGCCTATCTGCGCACTCAGGGTTTCACTCCTATCTGGCTGATGCACGGTTTCTCGGATCCCGTGAAAAGGCAGTTGCTGCAAGTAGACGGGCTATTTATCAATTCTCTCTAATGGCCTCGCCGGAAAAAGACACTCCATCAGAGCCGTGGAAAGTACGTCTGGTTGGCACAGGGACGGCAGACGAGCGTGTGCTTTGCGGCGTCGCATTCAGTACTTCGATATCTCTCGACCAAGCGGATGGTCTGCTGTCGTTCTATGGAGCCTCACCGGAGTTGCTCCAATTTAAAGGACCCAAGGCGTGGTATACTGATGAACCGTTGTCACTAAGTCATTTTCGAACCGGACTGGCCCGCACCTTATTGCTTTCGCTCGATCAGTCCGAATGGCTACACCATACTAACATCAATCCCTTCTATCGCGTCCCTAGCCCCACACATGGCGGCGAATTGACCATCACCCGACCTGCCACAAGATCTACTAAAGCGGTAGCGGTGGTCACAAATTTTGGAGGAAGGGCATGGTGGCTTTTCAAAGGTCCCCGACTTAGGAACCGGTTTATTTTGCATCCTGATGTAGATCTTTATGGCGATCCAAAAGGATGGAGTCGGTTTCGCCGCTGGCCCTGGTCGAAAGCAGGGGTGCCTGCCAACTACAAAGGGCCGACAGATTGTCAGTTGTGGGAAGATTCCCAGGTGGCCTTTCTCTCCGGTTACAAAGTCGCCATCTGCCTCGAAAACACCGTTGACCAGCCCAACTACTTTACCGAGAAATTTGTGAATGCGGTGCGCGCAGGCTGTATTCCAGTATTCTATGCTCATCCCACAATCCGTTCATCCATGCTACAGGGCGCTCGCTGGATAGATCCGGCGGACTACGGTTTCGATTGTCAGCGCACCATCAATACCGCCTTGGCGGCCGACAGCCAAGCCTTTCAAGAAGCCAATGATGCCTGGCTTCAAACCGCAAAAGTAGCTGATACCCATCGGGACAAGGTGTGGGAAAGAATTGCTGACATCATGCGACTGAAACTTGAAACTCAACTTCCTGCTAAAAAATTGATCCCGGTAAGGCAGTAAGTCGAACATCTCAGATTCTATGACAAGCATTCGTTATCTGATCGGCCAGGCACCCGGTACGGTTACAAATACGCTGATACTCAGTACGACACTGTAGCATTCCACGCAAATCTAGGCACTGTGGTCTGACACCGGGAGAATTTTATGCTGTGAAATTGCTCCACGTTCCCTTCGCTTATTACCCCGACGCCTGTGGTGGCACCGAAGTGTATGTGGCGGCGTTATGCCGGTTTCTCTCGGCGGCAGGTGTTGAAAATGTGGTGGCCGCACCGGCAACCGAAGCCGCTGATTATGAGCATGAAGGTGTGCGCGTCCACCGTTTTGCCGTTCATCCGGCGATCACGCAGAGGATGATGTTTGTGGAAGGCGATCCTGTGGCCGCAGCAGGGTTTGCCAGGATTCTGGACGACGAAAAGCCAGACATCGTCCATTTCCACGCCAACTCCCCCGCAGTCAGCATCCTCTGCCTGCGTGAAGCACGTAAACGCGGCATTCCCGCCTTGAGCACTTATCACACGCCAACCGTGTCCTGCCAGCGGGGCACATTGATGCGGTGGGGTGTGCAGCCTTGTGACGGCGGCCTGCGGCCCACGGTGTGCGCCGCGTGTTTTTTGAACGCTCATGGCATGCCTAGAGCCATCGCTAGCATGACGGCCGTTGCTTCATATGTCACACGACCGCTGGCGGCGCTGCCCGGGCTTTCAAATGCAACTCGGGCTGTATTGGGCGCTTCACCGCTGGTGGTGGGTCGCATGCGAGCCACACATGAATGGTGGTCGGGCATGAAGAAGGTGATTGCCCTGTGTCGCTGGACGGAGTCCTTGCTGCTGCTCAACAAAGTGCCGGCGGAACGTATCCGTCTGGTAAGACATGGCCTTCCCACACCGGCCAAAGGGGTAACAAAGGCAATTTCCCCCTCACCTCTCCGGCTAGTATTTTTGGGCAGGCTTGATCCAGACAAAGGTATTGATCTCATCATCAATGCGATGCGATTGGCTCCTGATCTGTCGGTTACGCTTGATCTATTCATCATCAGCCCTCTGGGCGAAAACAGCACAGCACTTTCCCTCCGTCTGCAGACCGAGGGCGATCCACGCATTACCTTGCGCGCGCCTGTCCCATCTACAGAGGTAGTGGATACATTGAAGGATTATCATGCGCTTCTAGTCCCCTCACGCTGGCTTGAGACGGGGCCGCTGGTGGTGCTGGAAGCCTTTGCCGCAGGCATCCCCGTCATTGGCTCAGATCTTGGAGGAATTGCCGAATGGGTGGAGGACGGGCGTAACGGACTGCTGGTGAAAGATCTCTCCGTTCAAGCCTGGGGCGAGGCCTTGCGCCGGATTGCTCAGGAGCCTGACTTGCTGCCGCAATTGCGAGCAGGCGTAGAGGATCCCAGGACCATGCGCGAAGTCGCGGCGGAGATGTATGAGATTTATGTTCAGGTTCTCGCGGTTATTGTGGACTGAGCCGTCCATTTCCTTTCACCGCCAGACGTATCTAATCCGCCCTTTTC
>JAQGPI010000324.1 GCA_028293175.1 Verrucomicrobiaceae bacterium
AGAAAAGGATCAGCCTGCCCTCAATCCTGCCGGCCACGGCGCTGACGTTTTTCTCATCGAACAGCTTGCCGGTGACTTTGAAAGGCTTGGCGGAAGCTTTGAGCGACCAGCCAGACTCGGCGGCGGAGCTATTAAGCGCCAGAATCAAGACGACGGCAGAGACCAAAGGAAAAGTGTGCATGGCAAAAACGGGAAGCAGTCCAAAAAAGATCGCATCATTGAAATGGATCGCGCAAGTTCTTCGTTCACATGCGCCATATGAGCACACCTGTTCCCGCCTGGAATCGCCGCCGTTTTCTCCGCACCGTATTTTGTTCAAGTGCCGCGCTGGGCTTAAACGTCAGGTCTCAGTCTTTGGCCCAGACAGAAGCTGACGATTTGCACTGGCTGGCGATTGGTGATTTCGGTAGCCAGGAGCCGCCCCAAATGGCGGTGGCCAAGGGCATGCAAACCTATGTGGAAAAGCTCAAGCTGAAGCCGAGCGGCCTGTTGCTGCTGGGTGATAACTTCTACAAGCCCATGCCCGGGGGGCTCAAATCCCCGCGCTGGCAGACTGGCTTTGAGGAGATGTATCCGAAGAGCACCTTCGATTGCCCATGCCCGGTGGTGGTGGGCAACCACGACTATCATGACAACAAGGGCGGTGAGCAGGTGCAACTTGCCTATGCCAAGAACCCGGGCACACGCTGGACCTTCCCCAACAAATGGCATCGTATGGAGTTCCCGGCGGAAAAGCCTTTGGTGACGATGATTTTCCTCGATACGAACAACACCAAGATCAGCGGCGGTGTGAATCCGAAGACCAAGGAACCGCGCGGCCATCTGACGGAGGAGGAAGAGGTGGAGCAACTCTCATGGTTAAAGGCGGAGCTGGCGAAGCCGCGCGCTCCCTTCACTATCGTCGTGGGCCACCACCCGGTGTATTCCAACGGGATTCATGGCGACTCTAAAACGCTGGTCGAAGGCATAGGCCCTCTCTTGCAAACGCATGGTGTGCATGCCTATCTGTGCGGCCATGACCATGACATGCAGCACTTGGAACTGGAGGGGCTCAAGACCTCCTTCATCCTCTCGGGCGGCGGCGGTGCCCGTGTGCGTGAGCTTCCAAACAAGGATCGCCACATGCCTTTCGGCCAGCCGGTGTATGGCTTCACTCACATCCAGGCCAATGCACAGCGGATGCTCTTCCGTCACGTGGATGCCAACGGCAAGCAGATGCACGCTTTTGAGAAGCGGCTGGATGGCAGCTTTAATGTCCTGTCCTAGCAGGCGCTGTTGATGCGGGCTATCGTTTTGGGGCGAGGTGCTTTACGCCTTCGCCTTGAACCGCCGAGCAATAGCTTTGAAGGACAGCTTGGGTAGTTCCTTGTTCTGGGATTTGAGGTAGAAGAACATCGCTCCTAGGCTGCCAAGAATCAAATGCGGCATCCATACTGCGAGCAAAGGCGACATGCGGGTGCCTTTGCCCATGTTCAGGAACAGGTTGTTCATGAACAGCAGGCCAAAGAAGATAAACACGGAGCCCGCGATGCCGCCGAGGGCCCCACGGCGGGAAAAAGCGACCCCTAGCGGCGCGGCCATGAACACCACCACGAAGCATTCCCAGGGCAGGGCAAAGCGCTGGAACAAATGCGTCCTGAACGGCGCACGCTTTTCAGGTGGCATGGCTTCGTTGGCCGACAAGTAAGAGACAAGGTCCGAGACGCTTAGGTTATCCGGCAAGAGCGAGGCGCTGATAATGCTCCAGGGTGTCTCCGGCCAGCCATCCACGTCGAGGCGATTGACAGTGTTTCCCTCGTAGGGGTGGATCTCCTTAGCCACGCCCTTGTCATAGACCACCTCGATACCCCGGTAAAAGGACCATTTGCCCGAGCGCCACCAGCGGGCGCTGGCGGCATACCAGCCATGCGCGAGATGGCCTTTTTCGTCCATTTCGCGAACTTCTACCCGGAGGATTTTTTCCTGGTTTAAGTCAAACGGCACGCTGCCCACGTACCAAGTGCGCCGGGTCTCCTCATTGCGATACATGACGCTGTTCGTGGCGGCAGAGCCCTGGCGTTTTTCCGTGAGGGCGTTCTTGATAGCCTCGCGACGGCCTTCACCTCGCGGAGCCCAATGATAGTTGGCAGCCATGGCGATGATGGAGGCATAAGCCGTCACGATGAGTATGGGACGCAAAATCTGGCCCAAGCTGCGACCTGCGGTGAGCATGGAGACGATTTCGTTGGCTCGCGACATCTTGTTGAGACCATACAAGGATGAAAGCAGCAGCACGGCAGGTGCGACGGAAACGAAAATGTACGGAATCAAGTTCACGTAAAAGCCCATGATGGCTCCGAACGGCGTCCCGGCGTCCTGGAAGTCCTTCAAGTTGTCGAGCAGATCCATCAGCACCCAAAGCGAGGTGAATGCCGCAAAGCAGAAAATCATGGGCTGTAGGAAGGCCTGCAAGGTGTACCGCTCTAGAATGCTACGGCGGGAGTACCACCAGATCATGAAGGGAGGCGACAGCAACGCCAGCAGGAGCATGCCGATTTTGACCACGTAGGCGACCAGTGAAAACGGTTCCCCCAAGGTGCTCATGCTGCTGGCTTCCCATTGGTCACGGGTTTCCTCGACCATGCTCCAGATTGCCATGAAACCACAGATTACCGCAGTGGGCATGATCATCCTTCGGGTGCTGGGCATCACCCGGGCAAGGCGTAGCATGAACAACACGCTGCCCAACATGGCGATGAGCCGGAAGTACGGCAGGAGGTAATAGATGAACAGGATATGAAAGGGAGGCTCCACCCAGCCGGGTGCCCTTTCCAGTGGCGAAGGCATCCCCGGCAGGTATTTCACGTGGTAGCCCAGCGCCTGACACAGCAGCACGATGCCAATGCAGATGATGACCGCACTAGTGGTTACCTTCGGCGAATAGCGCAGCCATCGCCACACTGCCGAGAGGAAATCCTGAACCTTGTTGAGCCAATGCATGCCGTAAAATCGAAAGGTTCAGCTTCGGGAGTTCCAGGATGGCGTCAACCAACGATACACTGGAGAGAGCCCAGGCTGAGTAAAGGAAAGCCCGTCCTTCCTGATCCGCTGGATTTGCTGGATGGCTGCGCTTACTCGCCTAACTTGCGCAACTCATGAACCTCACCGCGCAGCCTGTCACCGATCCCACTTCCATCTACCGTTACCGCGACGGCCTGTATGCCGTGGATCTGATCACTACCGCTCTGGTACATTTTGATTTCTTCACCTGGCTGGCGGGGCAGCCCTCCACGCTCGAACAGATCTGCGCCCACTTCGACTTCAAGCCGCGTCCCGCGGACACGATGCTCACCCTGTTCACAGCCAATGGCTTCGTCACTTATGGAGCGGACGGAATGTTCCACTGCACGGAATCCGCCCGGGAGCACTTGGTTAAGACTTCCGTGTGGAACCTGAGCCCTTATTTTGCCTCCCTGCACGACCGGCCCATTGCTCGGGATTACATTGAGGTGCTGCGCACCGGCAAACCAGCGGGTTGGTCGGGTGACAAGGCGGCCTTCGACTGGCATAAAGCCATGGAGCAGGAGGATTTTGCCCGCAGCTTCACCGCCGCCATGGACTGCCGGGGACTCTATCTCTCCCAAGCGCTCGCGAAAAAGCTCGACCTCCAGGGCCGCAGCAAGGTGCTCGATATCGGCGGTGGCTCAGGCATCTACGCCTGCTCCATCGTCGCCCATCATGCGCACATGAGCGGCATCGTGGTGGATCAGGCGCCCGTGGACCGGATTTGCCAGAAACTGATCGAGGAACGCGGCTGCGTCGGGCGGGTGGAAGTGGTGGCAGCCAACATGTTCGAAGGTCTGCCAGGAGGCTGCGATGTGCATTTGTTCTCCAATGTGCTGCATGACTGGGATGTGCCAGAGGTGCAGGCGCTGCTGAAGCGTTCGAACGAGGCCCTGCCGCAAGGCGGGCTGCTGGTGATTCATGATGCCTTCATCAATGCGGCCAAGACCGGCCCCCTGCACGTAGCGGAATACTCTGCCCTGCTGATGCACTCCACCCAGGGAAAATGCTACTCCGTGGGTGAATATAGCGCCCTGGCTGACGAGGCAGGCTTTATTCCTGGCCCGTACCACGACACAGCGGCCGCACGCGGTTTCATGACCGCTGTGAAGCGGTAGGCGCTAGTTGGCACGCTGCGAGCTTAACGGAGGGCGATACAGAATGAATTTAGACAGCTTGCCCTCCGCTCCATCCCGTAAGGCGGAGTTATCCCGGTACGGGAAACTCGATGCGGCCATGGAAGCTGCATTCAGCGAAATCGAGGAACTCGCGGCACAGATCTGTGAGACATCGGTCGCGGTCATTACGCTGCCAGAGGGACCCAAAGGAAAAGACAGGCAAGAAACACCATTAGCGACGACCATTTATCAGTGCGTCTCGCCGCAAAAGGGTCTTTTTATTGTGCCAGATCTGGCTGTGGACGAGCGGTTTCAAGATCATGCATTGGTCCGTGGCGAGCCGTCCTTGCGGTTCTGTGCAGGCGCGATCCTGGAATCCGAGCAAGGGCTGCCCATGGGTGCCTTGTGTGTACTGGATTGTTCGCCCCGGCGACTGACGGCGGCACAGGAAAAGGCCCTCAGCGTTCTGGCGCGGCAGGTGATCACCAAGCTGGAACTCTTGGCGACCCGCCAGCGGCTGCACTCCAGCGAAGAGCGCTTTCTCTCGTTCATGGCGTACAGTCCTGCCGCCTGCTGGATCGCCACTGCGGAAGGTCGTCTGCAATATGCCAGCCCGGGCTACTACACGCTATTTGGAATCAAGGAGGCGGATGTTACGGGCCGCTTCATCAAGGATTTGTTCGAGCCAGAGCTGACGCAGCTTTATCTTGAAAACAACCGCACCGTGCTGCGCCAGCAGAGCGTGATGGAATCCTTCGAGCCAGGAGTGCGCTGGGATGGTTCGGCTGGGGAATTTCTCTCCGTGAGGTTTCCGATCACCCTGCCGGGACGCGAGCCCATGGTGGGCGGCATTGCGCTGGAT
>JAQGPI010000328.1 GCA_028293175.1 Verrucomicrobiaceae bacterium
GATCAGCTTCGTAGAGGTCCATGGCTTCGACATCCGGGCACTTCTGCACCACCTGATGCGAAAGGTAGCCCCAGCCTGCGCCAAGATCAGCGCCACGGCCCTTGAGGTCAGCTGGTAGCTGTGCCACTAGCAGGGCGGAACCAGCGTCCACTTCATCCCAGGAGAAGAACCCGGGCTGCGACCAGAACTGGCCATCGAGCACGCGACGCAAACCCCGGAAACTGCGCCATTCAGTGAGCAGTGCCTCGTCCACGGTTGTTTTGGTAATCCAGAAAACGCGGCAGTGATGCTTGGTGATCGTGGTCACTTCGCCGGCCGCTTCGGCCAGGTGTTTTTCGAAGCGCTTAGCACCCCAGTCATTGTGCAGACAGACCACAAGGGTGCCACCCACGTTGAGGAGATCCAGCGCGTGGGCAAAGTCGCCCAGCGTCTGGTCACGCTGGCGTTCTGGCAGCAGCAGCACGAGATCGAACTTGCCTTCGATGGTATCCATCACCTTGAAGCCCGCTGTTTCCAGGCCCGCCGCGCGCGGTTTGAAGGGCTGCTCAAAGACCAGCTTGGATTGCAGACGCAGCAGTTCCTGGTGCGCATGGCCGCGTAGGAAGGCGATCTGCTCGGCTTTGTCGATAACGGGGGCGAGTTCTGCGAAAGCAAGCGTCAGGGTCTCAAGGGCAATCTGGTGTTCGGTGGGCATGAAGGGGGATCAGAGGGAAAGGGGAAAGCAGGAAGGTAGAGAGCTACTGGCTCTCCGCCACCAGGGCTTCCTTGCTGAGAGCGAGATCCGCGCGTTGTTCCTTGGGCAATGTGGGCCAGTGGAGGTCGAGCTTTTGCAGCTCGGAGAGGATGGCGGCGGAGACGATCAGGCGCATGTTTTTCTTGTCGTCCGCAGGCACCACGTACCAGGGGCTTTTCTCCGTGGCGGTGGCCTCGATGGCATCCTCATAGACCTCCATGTACGTGTCCCAGTGGGCGCGTTCGGCCACATCACCCGCATTGAATTTCCAGTTCTTCGCGGGCGTGTCGATGCGCTCCAGGAAGCGCTTTTTTTGCTCCGCCTTCGAGACATGGAGCATGAATTTCACCACGTGGATGCCGTTGCGATGGGCATAGGCTTCGAAGGCCGCAATGTCCTCGTAGCGTTTGTCGAAAAGCTTGTCCATGTCCTTGGTGGCGGAGGCGGGCAGGCGCTGGTAGTTCAGGATGATCTCCGGGTGCACCTTGCAGATAAGCACCTCCTCATAGTAGCTGCGGTTGAAGATGCCAATGCGGCCACGCGGCGGCATGCGGCAGGAGCTGCGCCAGAGAAAATCGTGGTCCAGTTCCTGAAGGCTCGGCTGCTTGAAGCTGTGCACCTCCACGCCCTCCGGATTGATGCCGCTCATCACATGCTGGATGGTGCCGTCCTTGCCCGCCGCATCCATGGCCTGGAAGATGAACAGCATGCCGTAACGGTTGTGCGCGAACATCATCTGCTGGAGATCGTTGATCTCGTTGCGGAACTCGCCCAGCAGCGCCTCGTAATGCTTCGCATCCCGGTACAGGTCCTTCACCTTCGTGGGCACCTTGCCCAGCTTGAAGTGCTTTTTGCCGGCGGGCACGCGGAAATCATCCAGATCGAGCTTGAGTTTCATTCCCCTCACGATGGCGAAGAAATGATCCACAACCAAGCCGAATGATTTACCGCCGCGCACTCCTGCCGGGTGAAGGGCGTTGCTCGCATCCGCGAGCATTCCTGTTTGACGCTACCCTGCTTGGCTCCGATCATTGGGCACTTTATGCGCAAGACCCTCAATGGTGGATGGTGGACCGTGGCCCTGGCGGCGATGATGGCGGTCAGTGGCTGCAAAAAGCAGCCCGCAGCGGCTTCGGCATCAGCTTCGACAAAGACGCCTGATACCATCAAGGCGATAGCTGCCTCCGCAGTAGAGCCTGCATCGCGCGCGGCCAGCCTGGGATTTGCAGCGCATCTGCCGCCCACCACGGAGGCTTACATTGGCACGATCAATCTGCCCACCCACGCCGCCGCCCTGAAGGACACCAACTACTTCAAGGATCTCACTGCCTTCCTGGATGACCGCGTGCCCGCACCTGCAGCCACCGCCGGAGCAGCACCGAAAACGCCCGCGAAGCCAAAGGTGCTGGAGAAGCTGGCGGGCAATGACTTCTTCATCAGCCTGGGTAAGGGCGCAGCGAAATCGCTCAGCGCGATGCAGAAGTTTTCGGCGATCTATTCCGAGGTCTCCTACCAAATGCTGATGCGCGGCACCAAACCTGGAGCGCAACCGGGGCCGGGGCCCAGCAACCCATTGCTCCTGGCTTTGCTTGAAGACCCTGAACTGATCAAGCGGCTGAGCGATGCGCTGACGGGCCTCGAATTGCCGCCTCTCATGATCGGCATTCGCTCGGACAAACCGGTGGAAGTGCTCAAGGAATTGCTGCCCGAGGAAATGCTGGCCATGGTGCGCAAGAAGGCCAAGGTCTCACAAGTTACCACCAACCTTTCCGGCTCCTTCACCCTCATCGAAGGCACTGGCAAAAATTTGCTGGATGATGACATGCGGAAGCTTTGGCTGGGCTTGCTGCCGCCGGAAGCCGAATCGGTCAAGCCCGCGCTGGAGAGCGCGCTGACCGCGCTCGAGGCCAAGACCTTTGCTGTCAGTTATGGAACGGCAGGCGGCTACGTGATTGTCACCTTGGGCAGCAGCCGGCCTGATCTGCAATTCATCACCGAGCCTGGGGCATCGCTGGCCGCGCGGGCGGAGTTGAGCGTGCTGGCTCCTTACCAAAGCAAGAACTTGGTGGCCGTCTCCTACATGGAAGGCAACGCATTGCAGTCCCTGCAAGACCCGGAGCCGATTCAGCCCATGCTTCGCGGCCTGGTGGCAGGCTTGAAGAAGAGTCCTGTGTTTGCCGACATGGCCAAGATTCTGGAGCCGAAGGTGGCCGCCCTGGCTCCTCTCGAACGGCAGATGCACACCAAAGTTTTGACCACGCTGGTGGGCGTCGCGTGGTGGGACAAAGGCCTGCATGTGGAGGTGGATGGCGGGCTGAGCCCCCGAGGTCTGGAAGGTAACAAACCGCTGAAGTTTGCCTCCCTGGTGGATGAAAAAAATGTGGTGTTCGCCGCTGATTACCATGGCGATCCACACGCTTCGGCGGCCTTCCGTAGCTATGCGGAGGCTTGGGCGGAGGTGCTGCGCGTGGCGGGTCTGGAACTGGCGAAGGCCAATCTGTTTGGCGAAAACGGCGGCAAGATGTCCACCTGGGTCGATCTGGAAATCGTGCCGCAGATCGTGTCTTTCTATGCCGCCTCCAAAACCATGTATGGCAAGGGCCTGGGCAACGAACACGCATGGGTAATGGATCTCGGTGGCCGCATGCCAGCGCTCCCCGGCCTGCCGCCGCCCGACCCTAAGGCGGAGACCAAGATGCTGCGCGTCGCGGGTATTGATGATGTGCTGGACCGCAAGCTGATCGGCGACAGTTGGGCGCAAATGAACATCGCGCTGAACGGCGTGGCGAAAGCCTTCCCCATGCTGGGCGGCGTGGGCCTGCCTCCGGCCGAAGTCTCCAGCAAATCAGGCACCACCTTCTACAACTACCAGCTCCCCTTTGAATCCGATGATCTCACCCTTTGCTCTGGTGTGAACGACAAGGTCTTTATGCTTGGCACCTCCAAGAACCTGCAAGAAGACATCGCCGCGCGCCTGCTGCGCGCCGAGCCCAGCCCGGGCACGCCGACCATGTTATGGCGGATGAGCTGGCCTAAGGTACGCGAGGCAATCAAAGGTTTCTCACCCTCGGCCCCTGCCGAGCCGGCGGCGGACAACATGAAGGCAATGTCCAAATGGATGGCTCCGCTGGGCGAAATGCGCGGGCGTGTGTGGATCGATGCGGGTCATGTGCGCAACTCCATCACGTGGGATCTGAAGGACGTGACGAAGTTTGATTGAGATGGATTGAAGTGTTCCGCTTCACGGCATTGTGCTAAAGGCTGTTTGAGACAGGTTAATGGCAAAGCCTCCATCCAATTTGCGCTTGGCCGTTCCGCCCTCACCTCTTATCCTCTCCCTCCGGTAGAGGACGAACATCAAGCGGTTGTTCAAAGCTTCAGTTTTTGAATAATCCAGCGCAAACTCCCTCTCCCGGCGAGAGAGGGTTTGGGGTGAGGGGCGGAACGGCCAAGCGCAAATTGCGACGGCAGTTCTCTGGACAACGGGCGAATCTTCAAGGGCCCTACTCCGCCGCCCTGATGCCTTCCACCGTGAACTGCCAAGTCTCGTTGCCCCGGTACCAGTTGCGCTGCAAGCGCAGTGCTACATCCCAGGGCGGCGGAGGCAGGTTGTCTAGGGGTGCATTGAAGTAGATGGCGTCCTGCTGGGCCCCGTCCTGGCGCAGGGTCACACGCAGATGCTTCTCCTTCATGATCCGGCCCGGCAGACGCGGCGTCACGCGGCGGCATAGGAAAACAGGCTCCGGATTGCCCATGCCGAACGGTTCCATCAGCTTGTACTGATCCAGGAAATCGGTGGTCATATCCCGGAACTTCAGCTCCCCATCGAGCTCCAGGAAGGGGGTGAGTTGTTCGTTGGAAAGGCGGTCGCGCACGATCTCGGCAAAGGTCTTGCGGAACGCGGGAATGTCCGATTCGTGAATGGAAAGGCCGATGGCCATGGCGTGGCCTCCGCCCTTTCGCAGGAGATGGCGGCAGTGCTCGATAGTCTCTACTAGCGACAGACCTGGGATGCTGCGGCCGCTGCCCTTGCCCATGCCTTCGCTGTCGATGGCAATGAGGATCGTGGGACGGTGACACATGCGTGAGATGCGCGAGGCGACGATGCCGACCACGCCGGGATGCCAGTCGCGGGAGCCAAGTACAATGCTAGGAAGTTCATCCAAGCTGCCGAGGTCTTGCAGCATTGCTTCGGCTTCCTTGAAGACGGCCAGCTCCACGCCCTGCCGATCGCGGTTGTGCGAGTCAAGCATCTGCGCTCCGGCCATGGCTTCTTCATGGTCTTCCGCCAGCAGTACTTGCAAGGAAGTGAGCGCGGTATCAAGACGACCGGCGGCATTCAGGCGCGGGCCGATGCGGAAGCCGAGATGATGCGTCTGGACGAAGCCATCTAGGCCCGCCACTTCCTTGAGCGCGCGCAATCCGGGGCGCTGGGTATTGGCGATGAGCTCAAGGCCACGTCGCACTATGATGCGGTTCTCATCGATCAAAGGCACAAGATCGGCAACAGTGCCGAGCGCTACGAGATCCAGCGTTTCGCGCAGGTCGAAGTCGTCCAGCTTGCGGGTCTTCAGCAGGGCATGCGCCACTTTGAAAGCGAGCCCGGCAGTGCAGAAGTGGTGGAAGTCATTGCCCACTTTCGGGTTCACCAATGCCTCGCATTTCGGGCGGCCCTTGGGAGAGAGTTCATGGTGATCAATGATGACCACGTCTACGCCTTGAGAGGCTAGCACTTCCATCTCCACCAGCGAGGTCGTGCCGCAATCCATGGCGATGAAAAGGTCCGGCTTGCCGAACTCCTCGAACACGCGCGTGATGCCATCCCGACTCACGCCATAGCCTTCCTCCATGCGCAGGGGCAGGAAGAGCTTCGTATCCAGCCCGTACGCTTTTAGCGTCAGGTGCATGATGGAGAGCGAAGTGACGCCATCGACATCGTAATCGC
>JAQGPI010000334.1 GCA_028293175.1 Verrucomicrobiaceae bacterium
TTCAAAGATGCGCTTCACCGCCTTGTCCATCTCTGGCAGCAGGAAGGGATCGCCAAGCCCCGCGAGCTTAGGATTGAGAAAGGTGTGCACATCCTCTTCTAAAGCGAAACCCCGTTGCGCGAGCAACTGCGCGATCAGCGGCGTCAAGGGGCGACCTGCCGATGAGGCGACCGCCGCGCTGGCCGCGCCGGGCTTGAGCACCCAGGCGAGGCTTGGCAAAGAAAAAGCGGCTGAAGAGTTCGACATCAAAGGGAAAAAGGGGAGTCTGCACTATAGGCGGGACATGAGGACTTCGTCAAAGCATGGATCAAATGAACAATTCTAGTAAACGCGCTGGCTCCTTGTGGCTGGCGGTCATGGGCATGGTGCTCGGTGTGCTAGGCACGCTCTTCACCGGTGTGCTCTGGCATAGTTGGCGGCTGGCTGAAGAGACCCGCTCATGGGCCGCGACTCCGGCTAAGATCTTGTCTTCACAAGTTGTCTCCGAACAGGCCACCCCGCACTCGTCGGTAAAGTACCGCCCGGTGGTGCGCTATGAGTATCAATTCGGCGGCACCGTGTTTCATACCAGTCGTGTGCGGCGCAGCGAAGGCCCCAAATCCTATCGCGAGGATGCCGAAGCACTGCGGGAAGAATACACTCCCGGACAGGCGCTCACCTGCTGGGTGAATCCGGCAGACCCATCTTATGCCGTGCTGCAACACGACACCCGCGCGCCGCTGTATTCCATCTGGTTCCCGCTGCTGTTTGTGGTGGGCGGGCTGCGCATGGCCTGGGGGGCGCTGCGGAAGAGGTAAACAAGGGGAGAGCTTTGACAGCCTGCGGCCTGAATGAATATCCTTGCTGCCCGTCGTTCTTATTGATAGCCTCGCTAAGTGATTGGAAGAAACTATCTCTTCTTCAGCGTCGCACTCGGGGCCATAGGGTGGTTGTCCCTTTGCTCGTTTGGGCAATCAGTCGCGCCAACGCCCAAAAGCACAGTCACTACGCCCACCACCCGACCGGAATTGACCCCGGAGCAGAAACGCTCCAACGAGTTGTACGTCGCGTTCTACAAGCGGCGTCGGCAGGGCTTCTCCACCCATTCCCCGAGCGATAACGCCTCACGGTTGCTCGCGAAGGTTTCATCGGGTGAAGTGACGTTGGACAACAGGGATCAGAGGTCATTAACCAAGAGCCTTTTGGCTGCGCTGGACGTTCCTGTCAGCTCACAGTTGCTGGTGTATTCCGGCACGGCTTCACAGGGAACCAAGGTCAATCCAAAGAACCCCCGCGCCCTTTATTTCAACGATGAAGTTTATGTCGGGGTCGTCCCTGGCGGTCTTGTCGAGATGATCGGGGTGGATGCTAACATCGGTGGGGTGCCATACACGTTTCGGCAAGTGGGCACGGGGAGTGTCCCATCCACCACGGGTGGAGAGGACTGCATTCGCTGCCATTCCGGGGCGCAGTCAGGCTTTGCTCAGGGTTTTTTTGGCAGGTCTCTCGTCCCGACCGAAGATGGATTCATACAGGGGGGCGAGGCTGTGGGTACGGAAGGCCATAATCGCCCGCTGGGCAGAAGATTTGGCGGCTGGTTTGTGACCAGTGCCCGCCCCGATGTCTTTGGCAAAGCGGGACTGGTGGCAGAGACAGAGGGAACCAATCGGCGCCGTGTGACAGGCTATAAGATGACACGGCCAGGGCAGCTCTATGATGCAAAGCTGCATCTCGCGGAGAGCAGCGATATCCTGGCCCACCTGCTGCATGAGCACCAGATTGGTTTCCACAACCGTGTGGCGCGAGTGCTCATGAGCGCGGATGACGATGGGTGCCAGGAGGGTGTCCGACTCTCTCCAACGCATGCGCAAGACATCACAAACTTGGTGGCTTACATGTTATTCCAAGACGAAGCGACACTGCCTGCGGAGGGCATTGTGGGCGACCCAAAGTTTGCCGAGGATTTCAGCCGCAACCGCCGTCCGGCTAAGTCGGGCGCGGCGCTGAAGGACCTGGACCTGCACACGCGACTCTTAAAACACCGCTGCACTTACATGATCTACACTCGCCCTTGGATGGAGATGCCAGCCAAGGTAAAGGGCGAGATATATGCGAAGCTGCGCTCCGCCCTAATGGGCAAGGATTACATTGGCAGCCACCTCTCGGATTCCGAGAAGCGTGAGATTGTCCAAATTCTGTCCGATACCGTGCCAGACCTACCCGCAGACTGGAAATCAAGCTGAGCCCATAGCGTTAGCATTCCATAGCAGAGCTGCATGACTACGAATTTTCTTGCCGCAACGAATCCGAAAGAATAACTTCCCATTCATGCGCTATCTGGCCTCCATCGTGGGTATTTCCCTCTTTTCTGCCATCGCACTAGGATCGGTCCAGGCGGAGACCGCTGAACGGGAAATCGCTGAGCTGCGGTTTGACCGTCGATTTGAGCAAGCCCCTGTTGCTGCTGCGGCATCCTCTCTTCCGGCGTGGATCACCGGCGTCACTCAGCAAGGTGGCACCTTCTATGATGAGCCCGCGTCGTGGCAGGTTCCCGCCTCCGTTGCCGATGGTGCCGGGCGGCTGGCCATTCATCTGGATCGCACCAACCTGAAGGGTGATCTGGCCGCCACCTTCCTCTTCTCTGCGGAAGAGATCACAGACTTCGCCGTACAGCTCTTCGATGCGCAAGGGCGTGTGGTCGTGATCGATCTATTTGGCAATCTTGTTGAAGTCAGCACCGCTTTTTCCACTAACACCTTTGTCATACCGTTGAGCCGGTATCCTACGGCGACGGAGATCGTCATACGCCACATTCACGGGGCCGTGGCGGTGTTTGGAGCCGTGCTTTACCCGGTTGCCACCGATGGCCCCATGGTGGAGGCCGAACTGAAGAAGCTCGCGCGCAAGCTCGGCGATCCCTCAGCCCTGAGAATCCTATCCTGAAGAACCTGCAAAATATCACCTCTGCCTCCCCCGTTGTCGCGAAGACATCGTCAGCGCCATCGGTGGTCGCGAGTGTATCGAAAGCAT
>JAQGPI010000386.1 GCA_028293175.1 Verrucomicrobiaceae bacterium
CCGATGTAGTTATTGGAAGGAAGAGGGCGGGTGATCGGCAGCGGAGCGGCAGGACGCCTGCTGTACATCGCGAGATCCTTGGGAAATGGGCGCGCTCCGAGTTCCATGGCGATCAGAGGAATCAGACCATCGGTCTTCACCACGTGCCAAGCAGCCTCAGGAGGAAGCGAACAGGAAGCCAGGCCGAGGGCCAGGGAGAGAGTCACAACACGGGAGAGAATAGCAGGAGTGAGTTTCATATCTCGGACGCTTCGCGGTTTTGGCACGATTATTCCGCAAACTATGATGTCGGACCCCAAATAGCAATGCAAAATATAGAAATTTCTCAAAACTGCGTTCCAGCATTGACTTTACCGGTAGTTCCTTTCGTTTCTACGGCCTGTGGAATCGGCTCCGAATCCCTCCATGAAGTGCCCTCGTTTTGCAGAGAAACCACACTACACACTATAAACATAATTCCCATTGACTAACTTCCCCAAACTATTCAGCATTGTTGTCAGCTTCTTCCCATGAGCGTCTGCCTTTCCAGCCCGACTCTCACAGCCCGCCTCCTTACTGGTGTGCTGATGCTATCTGGTGCCTTCGCGCTTCGCGCCGCTACGATCTCTACCGGCGGCATGGCCATCGTGGGTTACCAGGACAATGCGACCACAGACTACCTCACCGTTTTGACCACGGAGGCAATCAGCGCGGGTACCGTGGTGTACTTCACCAACAACGGCTGGTCCAACTCCGGCAGCGAGTTCAGCGGCGTTTCTGCCTCGTCTTTTGATGGAGCTGGTGGTCAGCAACTGACCAAATTCACCGTCAACAACACCATCGCTGCGGGCACCATTTTCTCCAGCGCCGATACCAGCAACAGCGACTTCACCTGGGATACCTCCAGCGTCATCACGGGGGCAAGCAACTCCCACTATTCCGCGCTCGACCTGCTGCATGATTCACAGCAGGCTGATCGTGGCTCGGATCAGATCTACATCTTCCAAGCAGGTAATTCCCGCCCTTTGGACAACGTGAGCAACTTCGTCTTCGCTATCGATTTTGGTGATCCTAACGCCTTTCCCACCGGTTTCAGCGAGCCGACGGGCTACAGCAGCGGTGCCATTCCTGATGGGAATGTGAAGATAGGAGGCGACCCCTTCTTTACAGATTCCGCCTTGTCCGACCAGACCAATGGTGATCCGAACGACAACACTGCCGTGGCACTCGATCCGGGCAGCAACTTCCACGACGGCATTTTCGGGCTTGATCTGTCGAATCCAGACTTCATCGCCTTGAACTCCACGGGCGGCACCAAGGCAGAGTGGCTCGCTTATCTTGCCGACAGCGCGCACTGGTCTTCCCAAAGTTCGCTTCCTACAGGGGCTGGCATCGTCAATATCAACGTGGTCGTAGTGCCGGAGCCCTCGCGGGTGCTGCTGCTATTCTTCGGCAGCACGGCGATGCTCCGGCGTCGCACTCGCATTTTGTGAATAACTGGCTGCAAGAAAAGGCACATCTTGTTTCGGAACACTTAAGCGTCCGCAAGATGTGGTGGTATTTCAGGATTCTCCTTGCTGCTTTCTCTGCGTGCCGCGTTACTCCCTGCGCGCCTCCATCCCGAAGGCCGCCCATCTGGAGCTTTTCACCATGTACCTCAAGAGTCTCACGCTTCATGGCTTCAAGTCATTCGCTGACAAGACGCACCTGGAGTTCTCCACGGGTGTTACCGGCATCGTAGGGCCTAATGGCTGTGGCAAATCCAACGTGGTGGATGCCATCCGCTGGGTGCTCGGCGAGACCTCGGCCAAAGCTTTGCGTGGCGATGAAATGGCAGACGTCATCTTCAATGGCACCGACAAGCGCAAACCGGTGGGCATGGCGGAAGTCACGCTGACGATGGCCGATTGTGAGCAGGCGTTGAAGGTGGACTACAATGAGGTGGCGCTCACCCGCCGCGTGTTCCGCGATGGCCGCTCCGAGTACCGCCTGAATGGTACCGTCTGCCGCTTGAAGGACTTCCATGAACTGCTGGCTGGCACCGGCATCGGCCGCGCCGCTTACTCGATCATGGCGCAAGGCCAGATCGACATGCTCTTGAGTTCCAAGCCGGAAGACCGCCGCAGCGTGTTCGAAGAAGCTGCGGGTATCACCAAGTTCAAAGGCCAGAAGCGCGAAGCCTTGCGCAAGCTCGACTACACTGAGGCAAACCTCCTGCGCGTGGCGGACATCATTGCGGAAGTGAAGCGCCAGATGGGCACGCTGCAACGGCAGGCAACCAAGGCCCGGCGTTTCCAGACCTTGCTTGAGGACGTGCGCACGCTCGACACGCACCTGGGCCACAAGCACTTCATGGAGATGTCGGCGGAGAAGACTGCGACGGAAGAGAAGATCCGTACGCTGATGCTCGCGCTGAACGATGCGCACCGTCAGCTTCATGCCTCCGAGGCTGAAGCGGCGCGCACCCGCGAGGAGTACCACGCCATCGAGAGCACCATCGGCCAGCTTCGCCAGCAGGCGCAGGAATTGCGCACCCAGTTACAAGGCGCGGAGAGCCGCATCGGCTTCAACCGCGAGCGTGTGGAGGAACTCACCGGCCGCATCCGCCGCAACGAGGAGGACATTGCCAACAGCCGCGACATGCTGGACCAGCATCAGCGCGAGATGGAGGATGCGGATGAGCAGTTGCACATGATCCGCGCCAACATCGAGGGCCGCATGACGGACCTCAACGCGCATCAGGGCAGCTTCCAGTCCCTGATTCCGCAGCGCCAGGGCATCGACAACGACCGCCGCGCGGTGCGCGAAAGCATTCGCCAGTTCGAAGGCCAAGTCGCGGGTTCCGAAGCCCGGATTCAAAGCCTTACCACCCAAATCAGTTCGGATCGTCAGCGTCATGAACTGCTAGCCCGCGACAAGCAGACCGCCGCACAGGCCCGCGAAATCGCACAGGTCGAGCACGATGAACTGCAGCGCCACATCGCGGAGCTGGAGCACACCCGCAACGATCTCGATGAGCGGCTGAAAACCTGCGCCCGCACCATCGCGGAGAAGCGCCAGCAGCGCGATGCGATGGAGCAGGAGTTCAATGAACTGCAGCGCACCACCACCCAGCGCCGATCACGGCTGGAAGTGATCAAGCAGCTCCTCGAAAAAGGCGAGGGCCTGGAGCTGGGCACTCAGCAGGTGCTGAAGGGAATGGACAATCCCGATGTGTACCTCACTGGAGTACGCGGTATCCTGGCGTCTCACATCGAAGTGTCGCCGGAATACATCACCGCCATCGAGGCAGCCCTGCGCGAACACCTCCAGTCTGTGCTATTGGCGAATTCGGATATCGCCGCCCTGATTCTTGAGCGGCTTGCCAATTACAAGCTTGGCAAAGCAGCGGTGATTCCGCAGGACTTCTTTGTCAACCGTCCCCCGCGCCTGCCGCGCGGGCTGCCCGATGGCGCAATAGCCTGGGCTGCCGACAAGGTGACGACCAAGGATGGCACACAGAAGATGATTGATGCGCTGCTGGGCCATGTAGTGATCGTTGATGACCTGCAAACCGCCCTGCTAGTCAAGCCCTCCCATCCCTTTCTCGCCATCGTCACGCTGAAGGGTGAATTCATCAGCGTAGAAGGCGTGATCTATGGCGGTGCCTCCAAAGAAGAGGCCGCTTCCACCCTGCGCCGCGAGAGCGAAGTGCGCGAGCTCATCGTTGAAGTGGAGGAACTCGACGCCCGCCTGCGTGAGAAGGAAGAATCCCTTCTGCAACTGCGCATCGAGCTTGAAGAAGCTCAGCGCGACGAGACCCACATGCGCGAGCAGAGCCAGCGCACCCGCGAGGCCTTCAGCCAGCAGCAGGGCAAGATCTCCGTGGTGCAGCGCGAGCTCCAGCAGGCCACGACCAAAGCGGACAGCATCGATTGGGATCAAGGACAGATCGCCGAACGCATGGCCGCCGCCGAGTCGCAGATTGCCGACCTGCGCGATACCGTCACGCTTTGCCAGGAGCAGCTCGACACAGCCTGCGGAAAGGAAGCAGAGTTGGAAGTCGAAGCCGATGCCATGGCCCGCCGCGAACTGGAGGCCAGCGAGCGCCTCAACGAGCTGCGCACCGCCCTGGCCCTGGAGCAGAGTGCCCTCCAATCAGTGGAGCGCCAGAAGGCCCCCATGGCCGCGCGTCTCAATGAGTTGTTAGGCTCCATCCAGCGTTTCGATCACGAGATCCTCACCTGGCGCGAGCGCATCATCACCGCCCAGGGTGAGTCTGAGCAGATGGAGATCGCGATGGAGGAAGGCCGCATCCGCCTTGCCGAAGTCGAAGAACAGGGTGCTGAGACCCTTGATCGCCGTGCAGCCGCCTTTGAGCGTGTAACACAACTTGAGACACAACTCGTGACGTTGCGCCAGCAGAACACCGAGATGAGCGAGCAGCGCAGCCGTGCGGAGGTGCAGCTCACCCGCGTGGACCTGCGTCTGGAGAACTTGGTTTCGCAGCTTCAGGACCGCTACCAAATCCAAATGGACACTTTTGTGCCCGATCGCATCGCCTTGCTGGATGCCATCGAGAACCAGAAGAATCCGCGCGCCCGTGAGAAACGCCGCGAGGCCTATGCCGAGGTGGAGGTGCTCGAAAGCCACGCCGCTGGTGAAGGCGAAGTGGACGGTGAAAACGGGGCAGCCGGAGCCATCGAAGAAGATCCTGGCGAAGTCGTGTTCTTTGCCTCGGATGATGAAGTGGTCACTATTGACGCATCCGACGCCGATGCGACACCCGGCACGCCCGAACCAGTGGCCGCCAGCGAGCCAGAACCTGAAGCGCCCATTGATTGGGATTACGTTGTCTCCATTGTCGGCGAACTGCGCCACCGCCTCGAAAGCATCGGCCCGGTCAACCTTGATGCCATCCAGGAATTCGAAGAGTTGGAGCAGCGCTACACCTTCCTCGAAACCCAGCACAGCGATTTGGTGCAATCCAAGGCCGAGCTGCTGGAGGTCATCGCCAAGATCAATGAGACCACGAAGAACATGTTCGTGGAGACCTTCAATCTAGTGAAGGGCTACTTCACCGAGAACTTCCGCGAGCTCTTCGGCGCCACCGCCCAGGCCGACCTCATGCTGGTGGATGAAAACGATCCGCTTGAGACCGGCATTGAGATCATCGCCAAGCCCCCTGGCAAGAAATTGCAGACCATCAGCCTGCTCTCCGGCGGCGAGCGCAGCATGACCGCTGTGGCCCTGCTCTTCTCCATCTATCAGGTAAAGCCCAGCCCTTTCTGTGTGCTGGATGAGTTGGACGCTCCGCTCGATGAATCAAACATCAGCCGCTTCCTCAAGATGCTGGACAAGTTCATCGACAACTCCCAGTTCATCATCGTCACCCACAACAAGCGCACGATGGCCCGCGCCGATGTGATCTACGGCGTGACCATGCAGGAGTTCGGCGTGAGCAAGCCGGTCGGCGTGCGCATGACCAGCGAGAGTGCCACCGATGTTTCACGTCAGCGCGGCATCGGCAAGGTGGTGGAAGGCGATCCTCTTCTCCCTCCCGAAGAACCGCAGAAGGCCACCCGTGCCAAGGGCAAAGGCAAGAAAGCCAAAGCTGCCGAGGCGCCCACCGAATTTGCCTCACTGGAAGCCGATTCTGAACAGGCTGCAGCGCAGGCCCAGGCTCCGGACGAAGTGGTCTTCAATGCCGAAGAGGAGCACAAGGACGGCGTGGGATTGTCGGCGTAGCTCTTGGTGCAGTCCTATCGGACAGCCGGTAGAGAAGAGCCGTGTCTCGTCCCCTAACATCCGTGTGCGAGGCTACCCCAGGTTTCTCATCCGCAGTGAACCAGTGTCAGAGCCCAACACCATTGGGGTCTAGATTTTTAGCATCGCCAAGCGCCCCATCTTGGCCACACCTCTTGTGGGCGACTGTAGACCATTTGTCCTTAACAGCTTTTATAGGTGTCAGGTCCGCTTTTCAGGGGATGTGAATCCAAGGTCAACTAATAAACCTTTGTTCACTATATTTTCCATATCAAGGGGAGTTTATTTATTAGCGATACTTCATTCGTTCAGTCACCTCCCTCCCGCTATGGCAACCGTTCACATTGACCAAATCATCCACGCCGCGTGGTTCTTCCTTCCGCTGTTGGCTATCGGCGGCATCGTCGCCGTCGCGTTTGTGCTTTGGGAAACGCGCGCACATCTCCGGCAGAAGGCGCAGGAGCACCGTCGCGGCCGGCGGAAGCGTCTTGTTCAGTGGTTGTAAGAGATTGCACGTCGGCGTGTCGGTATACAGCGGAAGTTCCCCTTCCCAGCCGCCGTATAAAGAGGACTGATGAACCGTCGCACCTTTACCACTGCTGCTCTCTCCACCGCCGCGCTTGGAACCCTTCGCGCTGCTGGCAAGGCCAATGACAAAGTCCGCATCGCTGTATGTGGCCTTGGCCGTGGCATGGGTCATGTGAGCGCCCTGCTCAAATGCTCCAACGTGGAGATCGCCTACCTTTGCGAATTGGACGAGGGACGTCGGTCCAAAGCAGTCCAAATGGTGCAGGACGTGTCCGGCAAGGCACCGCAGACGGCTACCGACTTCCGCAAGATCTTGGCTAACAAGGACCTGGATGCAATCACCTTCGCGCTGCCGAATCACTGGCATGCACCCGCCACCATCCTGGCCTGCGCCGCCGGCAAGCATGTGTATGTGGAGAAGCCCGGCAGCCACAATGCCCATGAGGCGGAGCTGATGGTGCAGGCCGCGCGCAAGCACAACCGCGTAGTGCAGATGGGCAACCAGCGGCGCAGTTATCCCTTCGTCCGCGAGGCCATGCAAAAGCTGCGCGAAGGCGTGATTGGCAAAGTGACTTATGGCCGCAGCGCCTACACAAACACTCGCAAGGAAATCGGCCTGGGTGCCCTGAAACCGGCCTCTCACATTGACCTTGATCTATGGCAGGGGCCCGCGCCTCTGCGCGAGGACGTGGCTAAGTTTGTCCATTATGACTGGCATTGGAAATGGAACTGGGGCGGTGGCGAACTGGCGAACAACGGCCCGCACGGCATCGATCTCGTGCGTTGGGGCCTGGGGGTGGAGTACCCTCTGAAAGTAGCTTGTGTGGGCGGTCGCTATCACTTCAGGGATGAGCAGGAGACGCCCGACAGCTTCGTGGCCTCCTATGACTTCGGCCATTGCGGCGCAGCCTGGGATGACAGCAGTTGCAATCCGCGCGCCGCAGACAAGCCGCCCTTTGTGGAACTGTACGGCGACGGCGGCAGCCTCGTCATCACAGGCGGCAATGGCTACGTAGTCTATGACATGAAGGGCAAGGAGATCGAGAAGCAGAGCGGGCCTGCTTCGGATGTGCTGCATTTCCAGAACTTTATCGACACCATTCGCGGGACTGCCAAATCGAATTCCGAAATCGAGGAAGGCCAGAAGAGCACGCTGCTGTGCCATCTGGGCAACATCGCCTGGCGCACCGGCCGCACCATCAACTTCGATCCGGCGACTAAAAAGATCGTCGGCGATGATGAAGCCATCAAGCTCTACTGGGGTCGCCAGTATCGCGAGGGATGGGAACCCAAGGTGTAAGCAACGGGTTAGCGGCATGTCCATGTCAGACTGTCCTGCCCCCCTTTGGGCTTTGGTTAATCACATTCCCTTACGACCCGCCGCACCGCCCGCACGGCTTCCGCGTAGCGGGCACCACATGCCATGCCCCGGTAGCGAGCGAGAATGCCCTTGTTTTCCATCGCTCCATCTTTCGCCGGATTAAACGGACCGTTCTTGATGTAAGCCATGAGCGCGCCCAGCCACTCCATGGCGGAAGTCCACTCGTCGCTGACGTCCACATAAGTATCCGGCTGAAAATCAATCGTATGTCCGGGGCCATTGTCGAACCAGAACACCTGGCTTGGCGCCTTGGCGTGGTCGCGGCCTAACAACCGTGCGGGCTGCGACAGCGCCGCATGGGCAATGGCCGAGGCCGCCTCATGATCCGCATGCCGGTCATGCCGCCACAGCAGGTAGGCTGTGTCCGGAGCCACTTCCGCCACGACTTCCGCAACTGCTCGTTTGATCTCCAGATTGGGCTCGAACCCCATGCTCGCGTGTTTGAGGAAGCGCATCTCGATCCCCCGCTCCTTCGCCAGCCGCACACTTAATTCGATCAGCCCTTGCTCGCGGCCACGCACTGGCGGCCAGTTGGAGTAGTCGCCAATCAAGTTCAAGATGACGACGCGATGATGCTGTCGCACAGCCTTCAGCAAGATCCCAGGAATGCCATAGGGACAGTCATCGTAATGGGCGCCAATGGCGAGGATGGTCTTTGACATGACGGTGTATTACGCACCGAACCATGGCCTTCACGCAACCTCACTTCATCGGCACGCGGCTGGCCAGGCTGTCGCTAAGCCATTTGACCAGTTCACCCACGCTGATGTGCTTCTTCTTGAGCGAGGAAAGCGTGCTCCAGTCAAGCGTGTTGCGTTGGCTGGCAGATGTGAGCCGCTGGATGTGAAGGAGGGCCTGCACGGCCTCGAATTCTGCAGCGGTCATGCCCAGGATGCTTTGCCCATCGGGCAACTCATCGAGCAAGGCTAGATCAAGGCCCAGGCTAGTGATGCCAATGCCAAACTGATGGCCGAGGCTGCGCAACGCTTCGACGAGGGCTTCATCACTGACGGCTTCCGCAATCACGAGTTCACCCTGTGTCGTCCAGCGGGTAGCGCTGACGGCTTGGAAGAAGTCTGGCGGATACGATTCAAGCGTGACACTGAGCTTGAGGGAGATGCCGGTGAGACCTACTTCTGGACCACCGAGATGACGACGCAGCGCGAGCATCGTTTCATCGAAACGCGGCTGCTCATCAGCACCTGTTTCCACTTCCCAGTCCGCACACACCATATCTGGAATCTCCCAGTCGCTGTCCACGCGCAGCGGCATCCCGGCTCGGCCGTTGAGAACGAAAGGAAACTGCCCGCGCAAAAGGCTGAGGCGCTCAAAGATAGCGATCACTCGCAGGTAGCGTTGACGCTGCCCGTCGCTTTCACCACTCGCCGCATCGAACAAGCCGCTGCGGCCATTGAGCGCCTTCACGGCGGCGGCGCGTTTCAATCGAAGATAGTACCCCTGTCCCTGATCGACCTTTGCAATCGGCGAGGTGGGATCATACGACAGGATGGAGAAGTGATAGCGCAGAGTGGCATCGCTGTATTCATCGCCCAGCCGGTAGCGCACGAGGCGTATCAACTCGGTGCCTTTGATGGCTTCAGCCGCACTCGTGGGCAGGATTTCCGGCAGGATCAGTCGGAGATGTTCACGAAGGTTCATGCGGTGGGAGCGAAGTCATGGCAAATCCGAGGCAGAATGAGGAAAGCGTTGCGAAGCGTCAAGCAAGGAAAGTGCCGGATGACGAATGAACATCGTCACACCCTGAGCAAGTTCTCAGCCTTTCACCGCCATAAGCGTGACGCTGCCGAATAGCTTCTTGCACACCGCTCGCCGCAGCGAAGGTGGCAGCACGCCGCAGAAGCTTTCCAGCGCTAGGTTCATGGCATTGAGGAAGCCACTCTTGCGAACCTCACCCCGACGGAAGGCATACGTCTCCGTGAAGCCATGCTTACGGCACAGGGCAATCATGTCGTGATAAGTCCACTCCTGCATGTGCAGACAATCCAGCGTGTGGCCAAACAAAGCGGAGACATCATGCGGGCCGGAATAACGATGGGGGGTATCGAAGATGTAACAACCGCCGGGCTTAAGCACGCGGGCAACCATCTCGAAATGCGGGTCCACATCATCGGGATGCAGATGCTCAAGGAATTGATAGCTGAAGACGACATCCACCGTGCTCGTAGCCACGGAGAGATGGTAGCCGTCGTAAATGACAAGTTCCAGATTGGCCGGCAGTTGCTCGTTAGGATCGTGCTGATCGGAAATGTCCACGGCGATCACTTTCTTCGCCAAAGCGGCAGCAGCGGCGGCTAGGCGGCAATCACCAGGGGCGATTTCGAGCATCACGGTATCGGGCGTGAGCGCCGGGCGCAGCAGGCGCAAACGAGAGTCCACGGCCCTCTGGCTCTGCTCCGGAGTGTCGCGGCGAGTCAGCCTGATATGGTCGGGAATGCGCTCAAACAGCTCGCCGTACAAAACTTTGAAGAGCTCGGTACGCTCCTCACGTTTCGAGGAGCGGAGGCGGGCGGCGAGGTCTTTTTCAACAGCGTATTGGCGGCGATCAAGTTCGGTGGGAGCAGGCATGAGTTAGAGTACTGGTCGAATGTAGTAGCTCTCAGTGGACGAATATGCAATGTGGACGGCGATGAGTTTGGGTAAACGATTTCTTCAAGGCGCAGGACTGGGGTTGATAGAGCATGGGGTGCGTACCGCCTCGCTCTTCGTCACAGTTCCGCTCATGGTGAAATGGCTGGGGGTGGATAATTACGGGTACTGGCTTACGGCAATGTCGGTACTCGCGTATTTCGCGCTGCTGGACCTGGGCATGTCGTTCGGCACCACGCGCTTCATGGCGCTGGCGGTGGGAGCCAAGGACGGACAAAAGCAGGCGGTTGTTTACCGGGTGGCTACCACGCATTTCCATCGCATGAGTGTGATCATTGGCATCGGCAGCTTCTTTGTGTTCCTTGCCATGCCCTTCATCGTGACCGGCGGGCAGCACGTTAGCAAGACAGAGGTACTGATCGCCACTATCCCGGTGGGCTTGAGCATGGCGCTGCGTTTTTGGTGGCGGTTGCCACAGCTTCTCCTGCGCGCGTGGGTGCGGTATGACTGGCTGTCCTGGGCTGCCATCATCCGCGTGACGGTGCAGTCCGCTGCCCTCATCCTGCTGTTGCCGCACGGCGGCGGCTTGATCCTTGTTGGCACGGTCGTGGCATTGTCAGACGTGCTGGAGATGACGCTGCAGAAGGCGTTTGCAAAGCGCCTGCCAGCCTTGCATCTGGATGAAGTGGTGGAAGACGAGGCTGCGGTGACGGCGCGGCGCGAGCTGGTCAGCTTCACACGCGACATCATCTTTGGCATGGTGGGTGATGGCGTACGCGGCAACGTGGGCCCGCAGGTGATGAGTACGGTGGTGGGCCTTCACATGGTGCCTGTTTATTCGATGGGCACGAGCCTCATATCCAAGGCAGAGGATGTGGTGAACACGCTGTTTGGCGGCGGTCTGCTCTCTGTGTTTGGGCAGATGCATGGAGGCGGCGAGCGCGAGCGGCTGCATCGCGAATTTGGCCGCATTATGGCCATTACTGCGGGCTTTGGCGCGGCAACGGCGGCCGGGCTGGTGATCTTCGGCAAGGCCTTCATGCAACGGTGGCTGGGTGACAAGTTCCACGGTGCCTACGAGGTGATGTCGATTCTGGCACTGCCCTATGCGCTCTTCTTCATGCAGTATCCGGCTCACAGCTTTCTTTATGCCTTGGGCTGGCAGCGTCAGGTGATGTGGCTGCGCTGCACCAGCGGCGTGCTGGCGGGAGTGTTTGCCATCATTTTTGGCCTGCTGTGGGGATTCAAGGGCGTGGCCATGGGCCCGGCGCTCGACATGGGCCTGCTTTACGCCATCGCCTTCCCTTGGCTGGTGCACCGGGCTACGGGCATTCCCTTTGTGAAATACGGCTGGTCCAACATTCTGTGGCCTGGGATCAAGGGCCTCATACTGCCGTTGTCGGCGGCCTATGCGATCACCCCCTGGATTCTGCCCGACTATCCGCATCTGGTCGCCTGTGCTCTTATTTATGCGCTGGCAATGGTGGTATCCGTGCCTCTGTGCCTACTGGACAAAGAGGGGAGGGCACTGATTCTCGGGTCTATGAGCCGGGGAGACTGATCTTATCTTACTAAGTGGGCAAGGCGAAGGCATCGGCCACAGCGCGGTGTTGGCTAGGACGGGCCGCTTCCACTTGGCTCCACAAAGGCCGCCAGTGTTGGTTGCTGAGAAT
>JAQGPI010000408.1 GCA_028293175.1 Verrucomicrobiaceae bacterium
TGTTCAGCCCCCAAGCTCCCCAATCAGTTCAGGCACGAGCTTGGAGCCTGGCATGTCATTGAGATCAGCCTCTTCCGCCGTCTTCTTCAACAACATAAGCGCCTCTGTCTCTCCGGCCTTTTCGTGATTCTGGCGCAAAAGTTGGACCTCGGTAAGCGCCAGCCTCAGCCGGTCCTCGGGCGTGGCTTCCATGGAACGGGCGTGATTGAGAATTTCAACAGCCTCGCCAGCCTTGCCTTCCACCGAGGAAAGCATCGCAAGCATCTCCAGTAAACGCGCGCTGCCGCGTGACTGCGCCATCTTGAGCAGGTCGTCCTTGAGTGCCCGAGAGTCCCCATTGCTTGAGTGCTTTTTAACAAGTGCCTTGTACAACGAATACTCGCGGTCGTTGCCAGTGCCCATGGAGGCCTGCTTGAAGGGGCGATAGAGCGGATCACCCAGCACTACGTTCTGCCACGACAGGCCCGGAGTGGCGCTCCAGGCGGCTTCGGCGAGCGTGTAGCCTTCCAGCAGGCGCTCGTTGAGCACATCGAAATGGATGGTCAGACTCAGATAAGGCTCCCACACATTGCCCATGGTGGCAGCGGCCCCATGTTCCAAGATAGGCCCCACCCAGGCCTGTGTGCCCGTGCGAATGGTTGAAGCGCTGAACGAGTGCAGGTGACAAGCCACCGCCCCTTGCTTGAAGCGGAAGGTGGAGGTCTTCAGTGCGCCCGCGATCTCTCCCGTGTACCAGCCAAAATACAGCGCGGTATCGGGCAATGGCCAGTCCTCGCGCAGCACCGCTTCATTGCGGTCTACCAGAACGGGGATACCATGGGTGCGGTAGGTTTTAGTGGAGCGGCGCAGCCACTCATCGCCTTCGTCATAAGCGCCCTTTTTCAGCGCCAGATCAATCACAGCGCGACCGAGCAGCCCCTTCTGTTCGACCGCAATGGAATCATCAATCATGCGCCGCACCGTGGCTGGGGAGGCGGCATCCAGACGGCACACTAGCAGCATGCCTTGCGAGCCGGGTAAAGTGTTGAAGCGTTCCTTGCGGCCAAAGTAAGGATTGGGCAGGGCACCCGGAAGCCTGTGCGAGGTGACGCCCAGCAGGCACAGTTCGGAGTCCACGCTGGCCTCGTCCTCCTGTGATTGCCGGGGCTTCTCATGCTGCCGGATGATCTTGCTCGGCATGCCATGCATCAGCACCACGATGGAGATGCGCGTGGCGGGCTCCCACCAATGGCGGTCTTCGAAAACCCGCTTCAGCGGACCGCCTACCTGCTCATCATAGCCCTCCCGCGATATCGCCTCCGCCTGAACGGTCTTGATCCCGATCACACGATCAGCGGCGATGCCACGCGCTGTGGCGTAGTAGCGGGCCAGCGATTCAGATTCGGGAAACGCAGGATTAAAAACCACCACCGTGGCGGCTGCCGCGTTCCATTCAGGCAAGGCCGCCGCTTCCGACCGTAAGAGGCCGGGCAGCGCAAACATCAAGGCGATGGCGGTCAGGAGGAGCTTCATGACCAGGACAATTGCAGGCCGTCATAGGCCACCCGCACTTCCGGCGGCAGCGTCGCCTCATCGCGCTCATGCAGGATCTCGCACTGCATGTGGGTGAAGAGGGTGCGCCGCGCCTGCACCAGCTTGTGCAGCGCCAGCGATTCCTCCCAGCCCATGTGGGTGAAGTGAGGGGTGAACCGCAGGGCATCAATGATCAGCGTGTCCACGCCTTGCAGGTGCTCCAGCGCCTCGGGCGTCACCTCCTTGCAGTCGGAAATGTAGGCGCAAAGCTTCCTCTCATGGCGGGAAAACAGGAAGCCGATGGTCTCCACCTTGCCATGATGCACGAGCAGAGGAGTCACCTGGGTATGGCCCAGCATGAAGGGGCCATCAATGGGCCGCGATTCGGGCTTCAAGTAGCCCCGATACCGGTTCTCCCCATTGAAGGCATAGAAGAACATGCGCTCCAGGATCGCGAGGCACGATGGCCGCGCATAGATGGGCATGGTGGCTTCCTCGCCAACCGTGAAGCGCCGCAGCTCGTCGAAGCCGGTTACGTGGTCCATGTGGGGGTGCGTGTAGAGCACCGCATCTAGATGGCGGATGTTCTCGCGCAGGCACTGGCAGCGGAAGTCCGGCCCCGTGTCCACCACCCAGGTACACTCGGGCGAGCGCAGATAAACGGAACAGCGCGAGCGCTTGTCCCGCGGATCGGTGCTGCGGCAGGTCTCGCAGTCACATCCGATCATGGGAACACCCACCGAAGTGCCGGTGCCGAGGAAGGTGAGTTCGAGTTCGTTGGTCACGGAAAGGGGGGCAAGCAGGTGGCGGGCGTGAAAAAAGCAGTCGGATCCGGTCGGATCTGGTTTGATTCGGACGCCAAATGTCCGATTTCACCTACCGGTCAGCCTAGGGCATGTAACACATAACAATGTAGCAAGGAATAAGACCATCGCATGAGGAATCAACGGCTGTTTGGACGAACAATTCCCGCGTGTGGCCCTTTGGAACCGGCTGGCGTTGAGCCAGCGGTCGTGTCGTTTTCCAACCATGTAATGGCAGCGATTTCCAAGGCAGGCTGCAACCTACGCACTGCCATGGCAACCCCTCGCCCCCCGCCTCATAGAGACGGGTTACAACAGATGCTGAACGCCCGTTCAACGCTCGTTTTCACCGACTAGCGCTATCACTTGCCAACCTGAGCGCATACAAATCGGCATCGCGCATCAACACCCGCAGGCGGATGGTTTTGCCTGCAAGCGATTGCACATCAGCGCCGGACTTCCACTTGCCGGTGGCCGCTAGTTCATCGCCATAAAGCTCCGGCATATCGGCCAGAGCGAAGCCGGGAATCGCCTTCCCATCCTGATCCTGCACTTCGATCTGGATCGTGCCCGCCGCGGAGGTGGCGTAGTTGAGCAACAGCTTGTCACCGCTGAAGCGCAGCGGCTTGGTGGTAAATTCGCCACCTTTGGCATCCGCATGCATGGAGGCGAAGCCCTGCTTGCGCACCGTCACACGGCGCAGGCGGTTGTCATCGCTGCGGTAGTGCTCACTCACATACAGCGACCACTCGATGGGCGAAGTTTCCACGATGCCCCAGGCGGTCATGCAGTTGCGGTCCGTCCAGTTCTTCGGATCGGGGCCGGGCCTCAACCAGGCTTCACGGAAAGGACGATCCCAGAACACGCCGTCGCGGCTGCTCATGAAGACAGCATCGGACACGCCCGGTGTCTTGTGCTCGGGTATCTTCTTGCGGCTGCTCATGAAGCGTTTGGGAAAGGCCAGCAGCAGATGCGGCGCGGTGGGGCAGGGCATGGTCGCGGAGGTGTAGAATTGCTCAGCGCGCATGCCTGTCTCATACTTGTTAGGCGTGCCCTCGCTCCAGTTGAGGAAGTCCAGCGAGGTGCTGCTCTGGATGGCGCGCACGGTGGTGAAGATGCGGCTGTAGCAGACGTAGCTGCCGCGCTGTACATCCCAGAAGGCAAGGTTTTGCGAGTCGAAGGCGCCTTTTGTCATCACCGGGTCAGGCCGCAGCTTGCGCCAGTGCAGGCCATCGGCGGAGCCAAAGGCAAACAGTCCGCCCGGCGTTGCCCCCTCCTGCCAGTTCTTGCCGGGTTCCTTTAGGCCTGCCAGCGCCTTGTAGCGTTCCTCAGGCTTGGCGGCGGGGTTCGCATCCAGCGTGACGGCGAAGTTGTGTGACTCCACACCGCGCCAGATGATGTTGTTGTCCTTGGTTCCCCCAACTTCAATCAGGCCTAGGCTGGGGCGGGTGAAGTGGATGCCATCGGTGCTCTCAGCCACGCAAGTGACCTGGTCGTCCGAATGATCAGAGCCTCCCGCCGAACCCCGATAGTACAGCCGGATGGTGCCGCCGTCCTGCACGACGGAGACGTAGGTGGAAGTGGGGCCCTCCCAAGGCTTGTCCATCACCAGGGCCACCTCTTGTTTAACAGGTTCGTGCAGTTTCAATGCCAGGCTCCCGCGTTTGGCCACCAGGAACTCATCGACAAACAACTCCCAGCGTGAGCCGATATCGATGGCTTGCGGGACGTCAGCGGCATGGCCGAGAGCCGTCAGCAGTGGCAGGAGGAGAAGGAATGGTTTCAGCAGGGAATGGAGTTTCATTGGCAAATTCAAACGGGATTCAATTCATCAGGATATCCGCCACTGCGATACGTGCACGTCTTTCGGCTGCGGGGAATGCGGATGCAAAGATACGGCCTCTTTGAGGCCAAACCTGCTTCCTTCTGCTGGTCTCATTCCGGGACCAGATGCCATCCTGTCCCGCTTATTTCCCGGCGCTGATCCCGCGAACAGGCAGCGGAGCATTTGCGGCGGTCTGGACTTCGGTAGTCGTCAGCTTGCCGTTTTGGTCCTGATCCGCGCTTGCGAAGATGTATTGGGCCGCGGCCAAGGCTTCGTCCAAAGTCAGGCGGCTGTCGTTGTTGGCATCGACCTCAATGGCGTGGCGGAAGATTAAACCGGCGAATGCGGCGCCTTCGCGGATGTCGCCGCCTGCATCGATTTCGGCAGGCGTAATGACACCGTCGTTGTCCCGGTCATACAAGGCAAAGGCCTGCCGCATGTCGGCCGCAGTTTCGGTTGCGGTGACTATGCCATCGTGATCCGCATCGACCTCGGCACCGTGCATTTGCATCCAAGGTTTACGCTGGGTTGTGGGCGGAGCGGCAGGAGCTGGCTGCTCGGTGGTTTGGGTGCTTTGTCGCTCATAGACAACATGCAGCGATGAACTGGCCAGCACCTTGTTCTTCATCGCTGCGACCAACACTTCACGATTCACTTCCGTTGGGGAATGAGGGACTTGCAGAGGCGCGGAGAGGGCATAGACGGTGAGCACATAAGTCTTAGCGCCCGGGCCTTTGGAGTGCGGCGGTTCGTACCCGACCTTGCCCTTGAATCCAGTGCCTACCTTGCCAATGCCTTGCACGTTTTTTGGCAGGCTGGTGACCTTCGCGGGAATGTCGTAGAGGGTCCAATACCACTTCATCGTGCCTTCCGGATCGAGATGATCCATGATCAAGGCATAGCCCTGGGTGCCGGCCGGCGCGCCTTTCCAAACGAGTGGCAAGGTATCTCCATTGCCATCGCCTGTGTATTCCAGGGGGAGTTTGCCGCCATCGGCAACGGCGGGGCTTGAAAGCAGAAACGCTTGTGCGGGTCTTTGCGGTGTTTCCGTCTTGATAGGGCCTTCCTTGCGACGACCACCGGCCTGATAGGTCTGTTCGCTGGTGCCTCCATCGGGCGAGATGAACTGAAATTTCCACGCACCGCCACTGATCTGAGTGTAATTCACTGACCCCTGCTTCGATCCTACAGTGTACTTTAGAGTATGGCCCTTGCTGTCGGCAGTGGTGGTGAAGTCGGTGATCTTGGCACCTCGCAGAGGCGGGAGGTCCGGACGCACCGGGCGGGCGCGGGGCTGCGGATCTACCTGTCCATCTGCTTCGATCACTTCGCCGTGAAAACCGCCATTCACATAGGGGTACTTCGTGGAGGCGTGGTAGTGGTAGCCAAGGGCTGGACTTTCATGGCCATTGAAGCCATCGAGCCCTGCTGGCATGGGGCCTTCGGGCTCGGCGAGGCCATAGATGGGATAGCCATCAAGAGCATAGGCAATCGGCAAACCCTTGCCCACTACCGACTGTAAATGCAGGGGGGCGGAGTGGTAGTGGTAATCATCGGCCCGGCCGCAGTGGCCGCCCCATTGATCTAGCTCACCAATCTCCTGGGAGACTTCGCCACGATTGTTTTGCGGATTGAAAATGGGAATGCCGTTCACTGCGATGGCAATGGCTCCGCGCAGGAAGCGGCCTTTGATGGAAGCGGGCTGCTTTGCTGGTACGGGATGCAGCGGCACACGCCATGCATTGTCTCCGGTATAGTCTT
>JAQGPI010000428.1 GCA_028293175.1 Verrucomicrobiaceae bacterium
CTTCCGCGCTCGGGCGGCCAGCACCGCTGCCAAGCTTTTCAATGGCCTTCACCACGTCCATGCCTTCGACCACTTCGCCGAAGACGACGTGCTTGCCGTCCAGCCATTCTGTCACCACCGTAGTGATAAAGAACTGCGAGCCATTGGTGCCCGGACCGGCGTTTGCCATGGAAAGCAGGCCTGGCTTGGTGTGCTTCAGCGTGAAGTTTTCGTCGGGGAACTTGCCACCATAGATGGACTTGCCGCCCGTGCCGTTGCGGTTCGTGAAATCACCGCCCTGGAGCATGAAATTTGGGATGACGCGATGGAAGGGCGAACCCTTGTAGCCAAAGCCCTTCTCGCCCGTGCAAAGCGCGCGGAAATTCTCCGCCGTCTTGGGAGTGACGTCGTCGAAGAGTTCGAAAACAATGCGGCCAGCCGGCTTGCCGCCGACGGTGATATCAAAGAAAGTACGTGGACGTGCCATAGATAATGAGGTTAGAACCTCGTCCATAGGCTTGCGCATGGAAGAGGTCAAGGCGGGATCAGCGCCAGAACATCCCGTTGGGCCTGCTAGCGGAGCTTCGCCTTCTTGGGCGAGGGAGCGGATGAGGTGCCTTTGTCCTGTGCCTTGTACTTGCTGAAGATCTTCTGGGTATAGGAGGCGCGCTGATCGTCCGTCATCTTGGTCATCTTGTCTTCGTGGCTGCGCATCACGTCGCGGAATTTATCCCGCACATCCTTGGACATTCCCTTGCGATAATATTCTTGATCGGCTGGATTCAGGTATGCGGAGGTGCTGATGTGGCCGCTGCTGTTGGTGCGGGGCGACGAGGCTTGGCCTCGATTGACGGATGGAGCCACGGCACGCGGGTTTTTCGGCACGGAATTGAGCTGCGAGTCGCTGTAGCGAATGGTCACGGTTTCCACGCCCACCTGCAGCTTGATTTCGGTGCCATGCAGTTCGTTGCTCACGTTCGCCTCGGCCAAGCGCCAGCCCTGCTCGTTGGGCACTTCGGAAACGACGTAGCGTTTGTTAGTGTTCCTGTCCAGGAGCGTCGCCATGGGCTTGCCGTCCAGATAGGCTACGCCGGTGAGCAAGAGGTTGTCTGTGTAGTCCACCACCCGGTTAAAGGGCGGATTCTTCAGCATCGGCAAGATCGCGGAAGCATCGAAGGGCTGCGGCAGATCGGGATCAAAGGCAGGCACAGCCGGAGGCGGCATATCCTCGGCACGAACAATCGCCGAGAGACAGCAGACACCAAGACTGAGGGCTAAAAAAACGGCGAAGTGGACCTTCATGGAACTTTTGGAACAAGGGGTTGCGCTGGTAACGTGGCCGCTGCCCTCCTATTGCACAAAAAGAGCATAATCGTAGGGCTATCGTGCGCTCCACTGGCTCCACAAAAGATTTCCCATTTGTCCCCCGCCCTGTCTTCCGCTAACCAATCGGCCCTACACTATGGTCCACGACACCCTTGCCAATGCCGGCCGTTACGAAGCCCTGTCACCGCGCTTTGCCACCGCCTTCGCCTATCTCCGTACCGTCGATGGCACCCAGCCGCTGGGTCGCTTCGACATTGATGGCGACAACTGTTTTGCGCTGGTGCAGACCTACGCGACCAAGCCAGTCGAAACCGCCAAGTTCGAGGCACACCGAAAGTACATCGACATCCAGTTCCTTTACAGCGGTCGCGAAACCATCCTTTGGGCTCCGCTGGCAGACATGAAAGAGGAAACCATGGCCTACAATCCCGAGAAGGAAGCCGCTCTGTTCAAGCTCATTCCTGATACTACCGCTGTCCACGTTAGCGCCGGCCACTTCGCCATTCTTTATCCCGAGGATGCTCACGCTCCCTGCGTCGAGTGGGGCGTCTCCGAGCAAGTGTTTAAAGTGGTGATCAAGGTGGCGGTGGAGTGAGACTCGACGAGTCTCCTGTCGATCATTGGACCGCCATGACCAGCGAACCAACCACCCTCGTCGAGTCCACTGCGTGTGGCCGCCTCGGCGTCATGCACCTGAAGCGCTACTGGAGCAAGTGCCTCCTGCGTGCCACCGGCAAGCTCCCTCAGGAGGCCTTGCGGGAAGAGGGGAAAATCGATACCACGCTGATTGCAGTGGTAGGCCTTGGACTGCATCAGGCCCTCACTCATCTGTATCACAACAAGCCAAGCTTTGATGCCTTTGAGGATTGGCTTTCCAGCCTTCACCCTGAAGGTTTGAACCAGGCGAAAATCGATGAGTTCAACGCCTATATTCTAAGCCGGCGTTTGAAGCAATCGCCGCCCGATCCGGCCACTCATGTACTCAGCGACGAAGACATGGCGTTCTGGGAGGAGAACGGCTACGTCATCATCCGTCAGGCTGTATCGCGAACGGACTGTGAAGCGGCCATCAGTGCCATTTGTGAGTTCATTGAGATCGACCGATCTGAATCCACATCTTGGTATCGACCTCATCCTTCGCGAGTGGGGATCATGGTGCAGCTCTTTCAGCATCCTGCGCTTGAGAAGAACCGCCAGTCCGCCAAGGTCCGCGCCGCCTACCGGCAGCTCTGGAACCGCACTGATCTTTGGCTGAACACCGACCGTGCAGGCTTCAATCCCCCTGAGACCAGCAGTTGGAAATTCCCAGGCCCTCGCCTGCACTGGGATGTCAGCCTCGCCCAGCCCATTCCATTCGGCTTGCAAGGCATCCTCTACCTTGCTGACACCGAGGCCAATCAAGGTGCCTTTACCCTTGTGCCCGGCTTTCAAAACCGCGTTGCCGGTTGGCTATCAGATCTGCCACCGGGCGCTGATCCCAGGGATCATGACCTCTACGCACTCGGCACGAGGCCCATCGTTGCCAATGCCGGAGACTTCATCATCTGGCACCACGCCCTGCCCCATGGCAGCAGCCCCAACACGTCTTCACTTCCACGGTTCGTACAGTACATCAATTACGAGCCGCTAGATGCTGAGGTGCATGAGGAATGGATTTGAATTCCATGATCGCCCGTCGCAAGAAGCATAGCTGACGGTGATTCCTATTTCGCCGCCTTGTCGGTCTTCCGCGGCTTGTACAAGAGCCTGGAGCCCTTTTTGCCGGTCATTTCCAGCCCCACGGCGGCGAGGCCAGCCATCAACTCGTGGTTGAATCGACCGGTCTGCCAGGCCGTAAAATCATTATTTTGCAGGCAGCGGCCAACCACCGCTATTCTTGCGTCCTCAAGCAAGGAGGCCAGCCGCTCGTAACCCTGATCGCGGTAGCTCTGGCAGGCCGCATCAGTCGTTTGCACCATCTGCAACATGCTGTCCCGCGCCTCGTTCACCGCCCGCTGGGCATCGGTGCGGAAGCGCTTGGCCTCCCTTACCGCGTTGTCGTGACCAGACTTGTCCTTGTGGCCGAGGGCGTTGGGTTTCTGGGCCGCCGCCGCCATGCCATCTTTTTGCTTCGCTTTGGCTTCTGCCTCCACCATATTCTTTTTGGCAGTGTGGACCACTATCTCACAGTAGAATAAATGATGCACCAGCCAAGATAGCTGCTCGGTGGCACCGCGCGCTGGCTCCTGCTGCGATTGAGCCAGCTCATCCAGCTTTCGCTTGCACAGCAACGCGTTCTCCATGGAAGCCACCGCGAGCCCCTCCATCAGTGGCGTCACTGCCTTCAATTCTAACGCGCGCACGGTTCGTTCTGCCCATTGCCCCCTCACCTGTGGCGCAACGGACAGCATTCCCAGAAGCAAGAAGAGGAGACTGCGTTTCATGTTTGGTGAGACTGGCAGCTTGTAAGACAGAGAAAGATCTTAATCAGAGGTTGCAGCCTGACTTCGATGACAAAATTCGCCGCTTTTCTGTGCTAGTTCCGGACGCTAGTGCTGTTACATTTCACCATGACCTTCCCCCGCATCCTTTCCATTCTATGTGCCGCCGCTTTTGGCCTGCTTCGTGCCGTCTCCCACGCCGCACCCCAGAAACCGAACATCATTTTCATCCTCTCCGATGACGTCGGCCTCGGAGACGTCCACTGCACTGGCGGGCCGTTCAAGACGCCAAACATTGAAGCTATGGCGCAGGGCGGCACCCGCTTTCAATTCTGCTACGCCGCGCCGCTGTGCGGTCCATCCCGGTGTGAGATACTCACCGGCCGCTATCCGTTCCGCACGGGGCACAACTCCAACGGCAGCGCCAACTCCGTGAGCCCGGAAAAGGAAGTGATGATCCCCACAGTGATGAAGAAGGCGGGCTACGCCACCGCGAGCGCGGGCAAGTGGGGCCAGATCTGCCTAGGTCCAAAGGAATGGGGCTTTGACGAGCACATCGTGTTCAAAGGCAGCGGCCGTTATTGGAACACCCAGCTCCGGAGCTACAACGTGAATGGCGAGGACAGGCCCCTCAAGGATGGCGAATATATCCCCGATCTGCTGCATAACTTCGCCGTGGACTTCATCACCCGCCACAAGGACGGCCCCTTCTTCCTCTACTACCCGATGTCGAGCATCCATGGCCCCATCCTGCGTACGCCGGACAGCAAGCCCGATGCGAGCAAGGACCAGCTCTATGCCGACAACGTTGAGTACATGGACAAGATGGTAGGCAAGCTAATGGCCGAGCTCGACCGCCTTCATTTGCGCGAGAAAACTCTCGTACTCTTCGCCGGTGACAACGGAACCGCTCGCTTCGGCAGGGACGCCGCCACGGTCGATGGCAAGGCCATCAGCGGCATGAAGGCCAGCATGCTGGAAGGCGGCAGCCGTGTGCCTCTCGTGGTCAACTGGCCCGGCACCACGCCCGCCGGTAAGGTGAGTCAGGACCTTATCGATTTCAGCGATTTCTTCGGCACCTTCGCCCAGCTTGGGGTCGCCCCATTGCCAGAGAACGTGATCCTCGACAGCCACAGCTTCGCTCCTCAGCTCAAGGGCGAGGCCAGCACTCCCCGCGAATGGGCCTATGTCGAGCTCGGTGGCCAAAATTATGTTCGGGATGCGCGGTACAAACTTACCGGCAAGGGCGAACTGTTCGATCTGAAGAACGCTCCTTTTGAAGAGATCGCCGTTCCCACCACCGCCGATGATGCTGGTGCCGTGGCTTCGCGCGCCAAGCTCCAGGCCGTGCTCAATGACCACGTGGCGAAAGAAGGCAACGGAGGCAAAGCCGAAAGGAAGAACAAGAAGGGCAAAAAAGGCAAGGGCAAGAAGAAGCGCGCGATGCGGACGCCGCCCGCCTCGACGACTGCGCCGGGGACCACGGCCGCTCCAAACATCAATCCCGAGGCCCCTGCCCCAGCGAAAAAGGCAAGGTGAATGCGCTGACGTCACAGCGTATTCAAGTACCCTGCATGTTGGATGATTGAGTTCTCTGCTGCTTCATTAACTCTTGGTTGCGCTTTCAAAGTGACATTTTGTTCATCTGGAGCACAGTGCAGAGCGTTTCTTTGCAGTTGAGACTGTCTTTGCAATTGTATTTCTGTGCCTTTTTTTCTGGACTTCATGTTTAAAGCGCCCGTGAAACGACACCATCTTGCAAGCCTGCTCTGTCTTTGCGCAGTGCATCTAGTTTGCGTTCATGCAGAGACCAGCCATGTGTCGTTCAATTACGAGGTGCGCCCCGTGCTCGCCGCCAAGTGCTTTTCCTGCCACGGCTCTGACATCAAGAACCGCAAGGGCAAGCTGCGGCTTGATGACCGAGACGCTGCAATTGAAAAGAAGGCTATTGTGCCCGGCGATCCCAAGGCCAGTGAACTCATCACTCACATCCTCACCTCCGATCCAGATGAAGTGATGCCGCCGCCAGACAAAAATCAGGCGCTAACCAAAGAGGAAAAATCGATTCTAGAACGCTAGATCACGGAAGGGGCAACTTATGAGAAGCATTGGGCGTTCATCTCGCCAGTCAAGTCAGCCGTGCCGCAGGTGGAAGGAACTACCCAGCCTATTGACTGCTTCGTAAAAGCGGCATTGGCAAAGAAAGGCTGGCGGCCGGCACCGCCCGCCGAACGCACCGAATGGCTGCGACGTGTCTCTTTCTCTCTCACCGGGCTACCGCCTCGCATCGAAGATCTCGATGCTTATTTGGCCGATACGTCCACCGGTGCAGATGCCACGGTCGTAGACCGCCTGCTTGCCTCCTCGCATTTCGGTGAAAGCATGGCCCAGGACTGGCTGGATGCAGCCCGATATGGTGACACCTATGGCCGCCATGAAGATGCCGATTCGGAAGTATGGCCATGGCGCAACTGGGTGATTCGTGCCTTTAATGACAACCTCCCGTATGACCGTTTCATCCAATGGCAAACCGCTGGTGACTTGCTGCCAGATGCTACGCAGGACCAACTCGTTGCCACCGCCTTCAACCGTCTTCCGGTGATGTCGAACGAGTCTGGCAGCGACCCAGAGGAGTTCCGTTGGGACCAGGTTTTTGACCGAGTGAAGACCAATGCCACTGCCATCCTCGGACTGACGATGGAGTGTGCGCGATGCCACAACCACAAGTATGATCCGCTGAGTCAACGCGACTACTACCAGTTCGCCGCCTTTTTCAATAACATTGACGAGCTCGGATTGTTTGCCCGCTACACCAACGGAGTACCCGCGCCCACCGCCTTCGTTTACCGCGATGGTGAAGCTTCCAAGCACACCCAGCTTAAGGAGAACATCAGAAAAGCGGAAGATGCCTGGAAACAGGCGCGAACGGCCGCGGAAAGCCGCTACGCCACCTGGCTCAAAACTGAAGTTCCACCCGGCGAGGGCCCTGGCCTTTGGGAAGAAATGGTGGGCGGTGGCAGTATGCGAAGGGGAGCGCTTTTCAGACAGCCCTTGCACTACTTTAGCTTCGACCTCGTCAATCCGCAGGAGAAAGCCTATCTCGCGGACATGGACCGGGCGTTCAAAGTGAAAGGTGTCGTTTCCAGCGATCCTATGCCGGGCAAAGTGGGCAAAGCCTGCACCTTTCGTGACGACCGGAACAAGAAGTATGAGTTTCCCAAGATTGCCAGCTTCAAGCGCAGCCAGGCCTTCAGCTTTTCCTTGTGGCTGAAGGTGGCCGAAGTGCCTGAGCACGTGGTGGTCCTGCATCGCAGCCG
>JAQGPI010000435.1 GCA_028293175.1 Verrucomicrobiaceae bacterium
AGAAAGGGATAGGTAAAGGGGAGAAGGAAGGAGCATGAGCATTCCCCGGCGGAACGGCTCACCTGATACGATGGCCCCATATCATGATGGGGCGGCGGGGCTTCCTGGGTTCACACGGCGGCATCAGGCACGGTGGAACCCGCGACTAATTCGGATGCTTGCGCTGATGGTGGACGGCCTCATGGGGGCCGCAAACCTACGCAAAGCAACACCGGACGCAAGATTATTTCAGCCCAGCACAACCGGCCCCGTGTCGTCACCTCTCAGCGCCCGGAGTTTTCTGGCCACGGCGATTACATGTTCTGCAGCTTCTTTCGCTTCTGTCAGGGTGTTGAGACGTGAAAAAGAGAAACGCAACGAACTGGCCGCGTGTTCAGCCGAAAAACCCATTGCAGCCAGCACAGGTGAAGGATGGACATTGGCGGTATGGCAAGCCGAACCGGCAGCGCAGCACACTCCGCGATCATCTAGTAGGATCAGCATTTCGACGGCTGAAAGGCCGGGGAAACAAAGATTCGTTGTCCCCGGAAGGCGCTGGACCGGATGCCCGTTTAGCCTTGTTTCTGCAAGGGCTGAGCATACGCCGGATTCGAAGGCGTCGCGCAACACGCTCACAGCAGAATGATCGGTTGCCGCCATGAATTCGGCGGCCGAGCCGAGGGCCACGATGCCGGGCACGTTCTCCGTACCGCTGCGCCGGTTACCTTCCTGTCCACCGCCCAGAAGGAGGGGATGAAACCGTACCCGACGGCTGATAAACAGGGCGCCCACGCCTTTCGGAGCATGAAATTTGTGCCCGCTTAGGGACAGATAATCAATCGGCAAGGCATGCACATCGGTAGCGATCTTGCCCACGACCTGCACCGCATCAGTGTGCATCAGCGCACCGGCAGCATGGGCGATGTGGCCAATGGCTTCGATGGGGGCTATCACGCCCGTTTCATTGTTGGCCCACATCACGGAGACCATTGCGGTCTTGCCGGGCCGGACAGCCTGCTGCAAGGCATCGAGATCAATCAGGCCATCGCTGTTGACAGGGACGATAGTCAGCGTACCACCCTGAGCCTGCCAGCGTTTGGCGGGCTCCAGAACGGAAGGATGCTCTGTGGCACCGATGACGAGGTGCTTGCGATCCGGCCAGAACATCCGCGCGGAATCAATGGCTGTGTTATTGGATTCCGTGCCACCACTCGTGAATACAATCTCCTCACTAGCCGCTCCGATGAGGCTGGCAACCTGTTCACGGGCGGCTTGAACCAGTTTTTGCACCCGCCGCGCGGAGCGGTAAGAAGCTGAAGGATTGGCAAAGTGCTCCCGCAGGCAGGGCAACATTGCCTCCACGACCTGCGGGTCCACAGGCGACGTGGCGTTGGAGTCCAGATAGATCACCACGCAGGAAAGACTCGAACCGGCAAGACACAACTCTCAATTCACCGCAGAACTCGCCTGACAGGGAGATTTGTCTTGGCCCCTTTGGAGCGCTTTGATAGCTTTGAAAAAAGCCGAACTTATGATTGAACTTGAAGTGTATGCACGCGGATTGCGTGAGAATGATGCCATTCTGCAACTACAGAGCCAGATGAACATCATTCCCAAGGTTCGCTACAAGGTAGATGCCAACCACGACCTTGTGTATTTTGAGATCGATGAACCGTGCACGATCACTCAGCGGCAGATTGCGCGGGTGTTTGAATCCATTGGTCTTGAGCCACGCTTTGTGGGTGACCTTCCCGCTGGCATTCCGCTTGGTTCTGAGACTGGCCGCATCCCGTTGTCTAAATAGGGCCGGGGGATGACCATTTTATACTTGGTTATTCAGCGGTCTTGCCATTGATGGCGGCTAGCTTGCGCTCCAGTTCTTTGACCCGCTCCAGCAGCTCCGGCACCCGCCCGGGATAGGTGAGCATCTTGCGGCCCTCAATCAAAGGCTTGGCCGGGTAGCCCGTGTATGCCCCTGGGGCGGCAAGGTTCTTGGTCACGCCGCTCTTGGCGAGCAAGGTCACTTGATCTGCGATTTGCAGATGGCCGGCCACGCCTACCTGACCGCCCATTACCACGTAATTGCCCAAGCGGGTGCTACCAGAAATGCCGGTCTGCGAAACGAGGATGCAGTTCTTTCCCGTGACTACGTTGTGACCGATTTGCACTAAGTTGTCGATTTTGGTGCCCGATCCAATGTGAGTGCGGCCAAAGCGTGCTCGGTCAATAGAGGTGCACGAGCCCACCTCTACATCGTCATCGATCTGGACAATGCCCAGTTGCTCGATTTTCTGATGCCGACCGTTCGCCAATTCATAGCCAAAGCCGTCCGAGCCAATGACTGCGCCGCTGTGAATGATCACGCGGTGACCCAGGAGGCAATGCTCTTTGATCACGGCATTGGCATGAATCACACAATCGTTCCCCAACTTGGCTGCATAGCCTATATAGGCCCCGGCGTGAATGATGGAGCCATCCCCTATGACGGCCTCATCTTCGATCACAGCGTGCGGCCCCACGCTCACTTTTGATGGGTCGAGGCGTGCGGAGGAGGCGATGATGGCGGAGGGATGCACGCCTATCATCAAAGGTCGCGCAGGAGGCGCAAACCACTTAATTACCGTTGAAAATGCTAGCGTGGGATTGTCCACTCGAATGAGAGCCTTGTCATGGGGCAAATCCGTCAGACTTTGCGTGATGAGGATAGCAGTGGCCTTCGTGGTTTTGATCTGGGCAGCATAACGAGGATTTCCTAAAAATGAGACGTCGCCCGCCACCGCTTCAGACAGCGAATTGAGGCCCGAAATTGTGCTGTCTGCATCTCCCTGGATCAACGTGCCGCTAACCAGTTTGGCAAGGGATTGATGGGTCAAAACGGGGGGGGGCATAGGCTTAAAGGGCAGGGGTGAAATGGAAACGGCGGCCATGAAAGGCCGCCGCTTCGAAAGTGTCGTTCGCCGAGCGACCTTACTTGGACTTTTTGGACTTCGGCTTGCTTTCTTCCTTCGTAGGCGTCTTTTTGTCGGCGTCAGCCTTTGGCTTTTCTTCTTCTTTTTTAGCGGACTCTGGAGGAGCATTCTTGTTGAGTTCAACGATGACTTCATCAGTGAAATCGACAGCGTCCTTGAAGGCAAGCAGGACAGGAACGGTGTTCATGCTCACTCCCGACTTGTCAAAGACGAGATCATAACCGCCAGCCTTGGACTTGTCCTTCACCACCGCGACGATTTCCTCATAGATACCCTTCTGGAGCTCCATTTCTTCCTGACGCAACTGCATGCTGCGACGGCGTTGGAACTCCTCGTTTTCCTGGGTGAGATTGTTAACTTCCTTGACCTTGTCCTGGTACTTCGCCTGGGCGTCTCCACGAGCAGCCTGGGTCAGGATGGGATCCTGTGCCTGTTTGCCTAACTTCAAAGCGTCCGCCGTCAGCGTCTTGTAAGTCGCATAACGCTCGTTCATTTCATTCATCGCCTTGTCCTTGTTGCCCTTGATCTTTGAGGAGGCGTCCTTGGTTTTGTAGAACTCTGTGAAGGCCTTGACCATGTCCACAACGCCGAATTTGGAGTCGGCTGCCTGGGCATGGGAAACGAGGAGGGCGGAGGTAAGTACGATAGCGAAGAATTTCATGAAACGCAAAATAGGGGGAACGGAAAGCTGGAAAGTCCCGGCGGATGCACAACCGGAATTTGGCCCGAAGTCCAGGAGGGAGCGATTAGAACTTGTAGCCCACGTTAAAGTTGAAGTGACCGGATGAGTCATTGAACTCGTCAGCCTGGACAGGCACCCCGAAGTCCACACGGATGGGGCCGATCGGCAGGAATAGACGAAGGCCGATACCAATATCGGAGTTCACATTGCTACCGATGTCATAGGCGGAACCGCTGACAAAGCCGACGTCATAGAACACCGCACCGCGGAGCTTTTCCATGATTGGGAAAGTGTATTCAAAGGAAACGAAACCAGAGGTCTGACCGCCCAGAGGCTCACCGGTGGCATCCTTGGGACCGACCTTGCGGTAGTCAAAGCCCCGAAGATCATTGGCACCGCCCAGGAAGAGACGCTCATAGATGGGCACTTCCTTGCTGCCGCTCAGGGTATCGACAGTATGAAGGCCCGCATCTACGCTGAAGATCGTATCCCAAGGAAGGTGGAAGTACTGCGTGCCCTGGAAGTTCAGACCATAGACATTGGTATCGCCGCCCAGGAAGCTACCAGCCATCATGGCACCGAAGGAGAACTTGTGACCGGTGCGGGTAATGTAAACGCTGTCGCGGGTATCGTGCACATAGGATCCATCGATCTTACTCTCCAGGAACTTGCCTTCTTCCTGGCGGATGAGGTCGGAGGCCTTGGCATCAATGTTATAGACCTTGATGTTCTGGAGCGTGTACGACAGTTCAGCATAGGAGTGCTCGCCCAGGGGCTTGCGCAGGCTGACGGACGCGCCGTAGTTCTGCTGGTCATACACATCGGAAAGATAGAAGAGATCGTGGAAGAAGAGATCGCCGGTAAGGGAAAGCTTCTGGCCCAGGAACCATGGCTCGGTGAACGAAAGGTCGAAGTCGCGGCGCTTGGTACCGTACTTGACTCCGACATGGAAGCGCTGGCCTGCGCCGCGGAAGCTTGGCCAGTTGCTGGCGTCGAAGTTGGTCTGGGTCAGGTCAACGAAACCAACAAGGCTGTCGATGGAGCTGAAGCCAGCGCCAAAGTTGATGGTCCCGGTGGACTGTTCAGTCACCGCCACATCAATGTCTTTCACACCTGGCTGGCCCGTGGCGTTATTGCGGACGTCCACCTGGCTGAAGTAGCCGAGGTTTTCGAGCCGGTTCTTGCCCGCTTCCACCTTCACGGTGTTGAGTTCTTCACCAGGGGAGAAGGGAAGCTCACGACGGATGACATTGTCCTTGGTCACGCTGTTGCCGGCGATGTTGACCTTGCCGATGAAGGACTTTTCACCTTCGGTAACATGGTAAAGCACCTTTACGGAGCTGGGACCAACGGGGATGATGCTGGTTTCGATACGGGCATCTGCATAACCACGGGAGCCGTAGTAGTCTCCCACCATCTTCTCATCGTCATGCACATCGCTGCCGGAGTAGGGGAAGCCTTTGACGGTCTTCAAGGCAGGAGTCAGCTCGGCGGCGGTGAAGACGGTGATGCCTTCGAGCACCACTTCAGCCACGTCATACTTGGTGCCTTCGGAGATTACCAGGGTGAGATCGACATAGTCCGCGCCAACGGGTGTGCGCCGTGTCTCAGTGACCTTTGCATAGGTGTAGCCTTTGTCGTGATAGGCGGCTTCGACGGCCTTCACGTCTTCGGCGAGAGCTTCGTCGCTCAGGCGGCCGGACTTGCCGCGCCACACACGCAGCATCGATTTCTCCTTGAGCTTCATCTTGCTGTGAAGCAAGGAGGTCTTGATGGCGGTGTTACCCTCAAAATTGATGTTCCGGACGAGGCCGCGGGCACCTTCGGTGACAATGAAGGTCACGCGGGTGAAGCCTGCTTCATTCATTGATGTCGTCTGGTAGCTGACGCCCACATCCGCATAGCCGCTCTTCTCGTACTTGTCACGGATGGCCTGGGCCGCCTTGGCGAGCTTGGCTTCATCCACAGGCTGGCCTGTCTTGATTTCGGAATCCTTCAGGAGCTTCTTCGAATCATAGATGCTGTTGCCCTGGAAAACGATTTCGCCGATCGAGCCACGGCCTGAGATGGTGACGATCACGCGCACGCCGCCAGCCACATCTTCCGCACGGATCTCCACATTATCGATAGCACCAGTGGCGTAGAGGCTGCGGATATCCTGCTCCACGTTCTCATCGGTGTAGGCTTCGCCTTCACGAGTAGACATCTGATCACGGACGCGGGCTTCGCTTACCGAGGCGGCGCCCTTGTACTGCACGCGGATCTCTTTGACGATTTTCTTAGCCGCGGGAGCGTTGGCCGCAGCCGCCCTGTCAGAGAGCTGCGAGTAGGCGGTGCCCAAAGGCAGGGAAGCAATGGCGACCGCGCAAGCCGCCGAGCGGAGGAGCGGAACGCGAAGGGTGGAGAGTCCGATCATAAGTGGGAGAACAGGGCTACAGGGATGCGTGATGAAAGTCCCTCCTGGGAGGAGGATGTGTACAAGTCGGCACTACTGCCGAATGGGCGGCTTCCCGTCAAGGTCAAATACAGCAAAGCGAGGCATCCGAAAAAGGCTGCCCAGCCGATTGTAGTCGCAGGCTGCGGGCCAACTTCCCCATCAATTCACGTGCCAGAAACGAAGGGATTGTGCTTTGATGGCGGAAGCGCCGCTTTCTGGCTCCGGCGTTTTGCCCTGTCTTGCTTTTGTTCATCGTCAGCGGGGCTTCCGCGCAAACACGGGAGTTTCTCAAATAACACGCAATCACGCGGTCGGACGGACCTGAAGCCAAATATCCCGCAGGTTGGTCACGATGCTGCTCAGCATGCAATCTTGCCTTCGACCGCAAGCAAGGCACATTTCTTCCGGCATGAATTCGCACAACGATCTCCCTGACGCCCTCGACACCCATCGCAAAGCGCTGAAGATCAACCTGGACAAGAGGCGGTACGGCACCTTTGCGGAAATCGGCGCGGGCCAGGAGGTGGTGCGTTGGTTCTTCCGCGTGGGCGGTGGTGCAGGCACTATTGCCAAGAGCATCTCCGCCTACGACATGACGGTGAGCGATGCCATCTATGGCAAGTGCTCACGCTACGTTTGCCGTGAACGGCTGGAGAGCATGCTGGACTATGAGTTCCGGCTCAACGTGGACCGTCTGCGCGACAGCCGCGGCGACACCACTTCGTTCTTTGCCTTCGCGGACACTGTTTCGGCGCGGAATTTTCAGGGGACCAATGAGTGCCACGGCTGGATGGGGGTAAAGTTCCAGGCGCATCCTCGCGACGACGCCAGCCAAATCATTCTGCACATCCGGATGCTGGATGTGGAGGCAGCGCTCCAGCAGGAGGCCCTGGGCATCGTGGGCGTGAATCTTCTCTACGGTGCCTTCTTCTTGCATCATGAGCCGGAGCTCTTGATGGAGTCGCTGCTCAATAATCTGACGACTAACCGCATCGAGATCGACATGATCCAATTCTCGGGCATTGAGTTCCGCCATGTGGACGCGCGGTTGATGAGTTTGCAACTGGTGCAGCTAGGCCTCAGCGATGCGGCCATGTTTGCCGCCGATGGCACGGTACTTCAGCCTTCCGAAGTGCTGCGTAAAAAGTCCATCCTTGTTGAACGCGGAAGCTTCCGGCCCGTGTGCAATGTGAATCTCGACATGCTCCAGGCCGCAGACGCCACCTTTCGCAAAACGCCCAGCGTAGGCGGTGGCGAGGTGATCCAACTCATGGAGATCACCATGAAAAACCTCATGGCTTCCGGCCAGATTGATTATCGTGATTTCCTGGCTCGTGCGGACGTGCTGGCCGCCTGTGGCACCACGGTGCTGATTTCCAATTATTTTCAATACTACCGCCTCGCGGCCTATCTTGCCCGCTATAGCAAAGGCCACATCGCCATCACGCTGGGCATAGCCAGCCTGGCGGAGCTGTTTGATGAAAAGTATTACACCGAACTAGAAGGAGGCATTCTGGAATCCTTTGGGCGCTTGTTTAAAAATGATCTCAAGCTGCTGGTGTACCCGCTGAAGGACCCCGCCACAGGTACTCTCACCACCGTCTCCAACCTCGAGATTGCTCCAAGCCTACTAAATCTGTATCGTCATCTAGTGGAGCGCGGCTGTATCGTCCAGCTCGACAATTATGATCCCGAGTGCCTACCCATTTTCTCCCGCGATGTGTTGGAGAAGCTCAAGAAAGGTGATCCTTCGTGGGAGTCAATGGTGCCGACTTCGGTAGCAGAGGTGATCAAGAAGCGCGGGTTCTTTGGCTATCACCGAGAGGAGTAATGGAGTAAAGGCGTCGCCGCCTCATGAGCAAGCCCAGGCTTCCCAGGCAAAGCAGCAGGACGCGTCCGGGCTCAGGGACCACGACGATGCTGCCGGAGGTGGTGAAGCGGCTGACATCCCAGCTCAGGCCTGGGGTGCCGCTGAGGTCGGGGAGAT